>RFWA01000420.1 GCA_009922295.1 Betaproteobacteria bacterium | reverse complement strand
GCGTTCATGCCAAAAGTGACAGCGCCGCCCACGCGATCATCGGGCCGGTAGGCCTGAAGGGCGTCCCCCACCGCAGGGTGGCTCAGGGCGGTGCTTGGGTCGATGTTGGGGATCGGGCAGCGCGGGCAGGGCTTGACCAATTTCAGGCGCACTGGCCCGCTGGGGGTTGCCAAACTCAGCCAGGTCAGCCGGTCTTCGTCATGCGCCTGCAAGCCCGACAGCACGATATTGGGCCGAAAACGCGCCATGGCTACCGGCGCGTCACCCGCTGCCAGCAGCCGCTGGTTCAGCCCGTCCAGCGAGGCTTGGCTGAGTACCAGCAGCGGGTAGCCGTCGCTGAACTGGTTAGGCGCCTCCAGGCCGCCGGTCCACTTCAAGCTGGAAAGCCGTCGGTGCGCCGGGTCAAAACGCACCAGCCGGCAGGGCCCGACCGAAGGCCGCGCATCGCCCGCATGCGGCTGCGCCAAAAAATCCGTGATCCACTGGCCCGCCAGCGCACCCAGGTCATAGGCCGGCACCAGGTCGTCCCACACCCGCACTGTCAACGGCTGCTCGACCCGGTCAATGGCGATGTGCAGCGCCAGCATGCCGGGGGCGCGCAGCACCAGATGGTCGGTTTTGAGCTGCGGCTGCACCAGCGCCAGCCGAGGCGCCTCACGCTGGGTGACAAACTCGCCATGGGCGTCCACCACCATCCAGGCGCGGTCCAGGTCGAGCCCAGTTTCAGTTAACAGCGCCTCAGGCACTGCGACCCCGGCGCAAGATTTAACCGGGTAAATCAAGAGTTGCTCAATGCGGGCCGTCAGGGTGCTGCTCGGAGTTAGGGTGTCGTTCAATGGATGACCTCTGTGCGTTAGCCATGATTAGGGGTGTTCGGACTACCGATTTTGCCCCGGCTTCTACAATGGCCGGCATGACTCAAAGTGGCATTGTGGGGCAAACGCTGGCCCTGTTGCTCGCGCGCGAGCGCTTGCGGGTCGGCTTGGTCGCGCCCACTGCTGCGCCGGGCCAGCCCGAAGCCGGGGCCGATGTGCGCGCCTATGCCCTGAACGCACGGTCCCGCCAGTTGCTTGAGGCGTTGCGCTGCTGGCCTGACCCCAGCCATGCCACCGAAGTACGCGCCATGCAGATCAGGGGGGACGCCGGTGGCGACCTGAGTTTTGCGGCAGAGGCGATGCAGGTGCCCGGCCTGACCTGGATCGTAGACGTACCCGTGCTGGAGACCCAACTGGCGCAGGCGATCAGGTTTCAACCCCAGATCGAGCTGCTGCAAGCACCACGGCCGGCCGCCCTGACTGTGATCTGCGAAGGTCGCGCCAGCAGCACCCGGGACGAGCTGGGGGTCGCTTACCAGACCCAAAGCTATCACCAGCACGCCATTGCCGCCCGGCTGCATTGCTCGCTGCCGCATGGGCAAACCGCGCGGCAATGGTTTGTCGGTGGTGACATTTTGGCCTTGCTACCCTTGGGCGGGCCGCTGGGCACAGAGGTCGCCATGGTCTGGTCGGTACAGGCCGACCGTGCCCCTGCCCTGTTGCAAGCAGAGCCTGGCGATTTTTGTGCCGAATTGGAGGCCATCAGCGGCGCCAGCCTAGGCTCTCTGACACTCAGCAGCGCGCGTGCGGCCTGGCCGCTGCAACTGGCCTGCGCCGAGCGCTGGGTTGGGCAGCGCGATGGTCGCGCCTGGGCCTTGGCCGGCGATGCAGCACACGCCGTGCACCCACTCGCGGGGCAAGGCCTCAACCTCGGCCTGGCCGATGTCGCCACCCTGACCGACATTTTGCAAAAGCGTGAGTACTGGCGCGCACTGGGCGACCACAAGCTGCTGCGCCGCTATGAACGCGCCCGCAAAGCTGAGGTGTTGCCCATGAGTGCCGCCATGGACGGGCTGCAACAGTTGTTTGCCCTGGACGGTAACGCCTGGCAGACCCTGCGCAACTGGGGCATGAACGGGTTTGAACGCAGCGGCCCGATCAAACAATGGGTGGCGCGCCGGGCGATGGGCCTGCCCTGACAGCCGCGACCACGGTAACCACCGCCAAGACTGGATAAACCACGATGAACCTGACCCACACCAGCCTATGGGCTGCCCTGCTGACCCTGACCCTGAACGCCGGCGCCCAAGAAGCCACCATTCGCAAAAACCTGGCCGAGCGCATCCCGCAGTTCCAGGCGATCGACGAGATCAGCAAGAGCCCGATGCCCGGGCTGTATGAGGTGCGCGTCAATGGCACCGAGATTTTTTACACCGATGCCGAAGGCAATTTTTTGCTGCAGGGCAGCCTGATCGACACCAAACAGAAGCGCAACCTGACCGAGGAGCGGGTGGACAAGTTGACCGCTATCAACTTTGAGGCCCTGCCGCTCAAAGACGCGTTCACCATTGTGCGCGGCAACGGCAAGCGCCGACTGGCCGTGTTCGAAGACCCGAACTGTGGCTATTGCAAGCGCTTTGAGCGCGATCTGCAAAAGGTGAACAACGTCACCGTTTACATGTTTCTGTACCCGATCCTCAGCGCCGACTCCAACGAAAAGTCCAAGAACATCTGGTGCGCCAAGGACCGGGTCAAAGCCTGGCAGGACTGGATGGTGCGCGACCAAACCCCGGCCGCTGCCAGTTGTGACGTCAGCGCCATAACACGCAAC
>RFWA01000419.1 GCA_009922295.1 Betaproteobacteria bacterium | reverse complement strand
GCCATGTTTGCCTTTGACCGCATCGAGCTCGAAGCCGCGGGCGGCGACGCCAGCCGGCGACCACCTGGGCGGATCAGCTCGGTGCCCTTGATGGGTGGCGCTGCCGGTCTGGGTCTGGGTCTGGCACTGGCCATGCCTGAGCGGGCCGTGGTGGTGGTTGATGGTGATGCCAGTCTGATGCTGGAGCTGGGCGGGCTGGTCACTGTTGCCACCGCGCGACCCGATCATTTTTTGCATGTGGTGATTCGCAACGGCACCCAGTTCTCCGGGCTGGGAAACCTGGCCACGGTGCAACCCACCTTGTCTTTTGCCGGCTTGGCGAAAGAAGCGGGTTATGCGCACGCCGAAGTGATTGACAGCGCCGAGACCTGGGCCAAGCGTTTTCCTGAGTTGTTGAGCCGGCGTGGCCCGACCTTTGTCGAGCTGATGGTGGAACAGGTGCCGGCGCGCACCGGCCCAGGCTTTGAATTGTCAGAGATGCCTGATTTGCAGTTTTCTCGGATGGGCCGGGAGCTGGCGGCGCTGCAACAGTGGCTGGGGACCAAGCCTTGAGTACGCCCACCTACGACTATGTGGTGGTCGGGGCGGGCTCATCGGGCGCGGCCTTGGCCCATCGCTTGGCACTGCAACCCGACACCAGCGTGCTGCTGCTCGAGGCGGGCGGCGCTCACCACAATGATTTTTGGGTACGAACCCCTCTGGGCATTGGCCGACTGCTGCAAAACCCCAAGTATGTGTGGCCGTTCTTTACCGAGCCGCAAGAGCAGGTCAACAACCAGAAGGTGTATTGGCCCCGCGGCAAGATGCCTGGCGGTTCGAGTTCGATCAACGGCATGATTTATGTGCGCGGCGACCCACTGGAGTACGACCATTGGCGTGACCTGGGGTGCACCGGCTGGGGCTATCAGGATTTGTTGCCGTACTTCAAGAAACTCGAATCTGCGTCCATGGGCGCCGCCGCCTACCGGGGCCGGCAGGGCCCGATCCAGGTCACATCGTTGGCACAGGACCCGCAGCCGCTGGGGGATGCTTTTCATGCGGGATGTTTGCAGGCGGGCATCGCCGCCAATCCCGACTACAACGGTGCCCGCTATGAGGGCGTGGGTTATTTGCAACTGTCCACCTATCAGGGACAGCGCAGCAGCACGGCGCGGGCTTATCTGGACCGCAGCGCAGCAGCACGGCGCGGGCTTATCTGGACCGGTTCACCCCGCCGCGTCTCACCTTGCAAGTGCAGGCTCAGGCCACATCGGTGGTGTGGGAGGGCACGCGGGCGGTGGGGATTCGCTACCTGCACAAGGGCCAAGCGCTGCAAGTGCTGGCCCGACGCGAAGTGATCCTCAGTGCCGGGCCCATTGTGACCCCGCAGTTGCTGGAACTCTCTGGCGTTGGCCAGGCCGATCTCTTGCGTGAGCTGGGCGTGGAGGTCAAGGCCGATGTGCCCGGTGTCGGTGAAAACCTGTGTGACCACTTGCAGGGGCGCATCACGTTTGAATGCACCCAGCGCATCAGCCTGAACGAAATTGTGGCCAACCCGATCCGCCAGGCCTGGATGGGCGCTAAGTATTTGCTGACGCGCCGGGGCATGATGGCCACGCCGTCGGCGACGGTCCATGCGCTGGTGCCTGCACATCCCGACGAGCCGCGCGCTTCAGTGAAGATCCAAATGACTCACCTCAGTGCCAACAGCCGCTACACGCGCAGCCCTGGTGCGGGCCTTGACCCCTTCCCGGGTTTTGGAATCGGGTTTTTTCAATTGCGCCCGCGCTCGCGTGGGCATGTGCATGCGCATTCCCCAGATGCCTTGAAAGCGCCCTTGATGGATCCGCGCTATTTGCATCACCCCGAGGATCAGGAAGACATGGTGCGTGCCTTTCGGATGGCCCGCCATGTCTCTGGCCAACCGGCTTTGCAGGGTTTGATCCGGCGTGAAACCCGCCCCGGGCTGGATGTGCAAAACGATGCGGCGGTGCTGGACTACATCCGTCAGTGTGGCCAAACCTCTTGGCACCCCATTGGCACATGCAAGATGGGTACCGATGACATGGCCGTGGTTGACCCGCAGTTGCGTGTTAAGGGGGTACAGGCCTTGCGGGTGATTGATTCCTCGATCATGCCGACCATGCCCTCGTCCAACACCAACGCTGCCGCAATTGCCATCGGCGAAAAAGGTGCCGATTGCATTCTTCAACATCCCTTCCAGGTCAACGCATGAAGTATTCGTGGGAGTCGCCCGCCAACCCCGCCGAGGGGTATCAGGGCACGATTGGTAAAACCCTGAAAGACTCCAAGCCGTGGTGGCGAGAACCCACGCGTGCACCGCAAGGCGCCCCCAATGTGGTGGTCATCTTGCTCGACGATTTGGGTTTTTCGGACTTTGGCTGTTTTGGTGGCGAAATTGCCACGCCCCACATTGACGCCTTGGCAGGTGCTGGTTTGCGTTTTACCGGCTACACCACGGTCCCGATGTGTACACCCGCGCGGGCGGCCTTGCTAACGGGGAAAAATCCGCATGCGGTTGGATGTGGTTGGCTGACACATAACAACCCAGGCTATCCGGGTTATCAGGCCGGTGAGATGTCACCCGACGCGCCCACCATGCCCGAGCTCTTACGCGGCCTGGGCTACTCGACCTATGGCGTTGGCAAGTGGCAC
>RFWA01000418.1 GCA_009922295.1 Betaproteobacteria bacterium | reverse complement strand
AAGGGTTTGTACCGCCTGCAGCTTCACCGCATTAATGCCTACACTGGCCATCTCTGATCCAATTGCCTGATATGCCTACCTCAAGACCTCTCACCACCCGCACCGCCGGGCGGCGCCACGGCCCGATCACGCGGCTGATGAGCCCGGGTGACATCGGGCAACTGATCAAGCCGTTCATTTTTTTGGATTATGTGGAGGCGCCCGGAGGTGGCGGGCCTAATTTCGGGTTTCACCCGCACTCCGGCATCGCCACGCTGACCTACCCGCTGACATTTGACATCCAGCACGAAACCTCGTCGGGGCAGGTGGATGTGGTCCGCCAGGGCGGCATTGAGTGGATGGCAGCGGGCAGCGGCATCTGGCACCGGGCACAGCCTGTGCCATCCGACCCACCAACCCAGTCGCTTCAGGCCTTCCAGATCTGGTTCGCGTTGCCGCCCTCGCATGAATTGGCGCCTTCGTCGGCCCTGTTCCTGCAGCCCGAGCAGGTCCCGAGCAACGGCCCGGTGCGCGTGCTGCTGGGCGCCCATGGCGATGTCGTCAGCCCGATCCCGGCACCCTGGGACCTGAACTATTACTGGGTCACCCTGCAAGACGGCGAGCGCTGGCACTACCAGCCACCGGCCACGCATCAGGTGGCATGGACGTTTGCCCAGCGCGGCACGCTGCACGTTGCCGGTACGGGCCTGGTGCGCGAACTGGCGGTGTTTGAAGAGGGTCACGCCGGCCTCGACTTTGAAGCCGAGGGCGACTGCGCGTTTTTGCTGGGCTCAGCGGCCAAACACCCCCACGCGCTGGTGCTGGGCCCCTACTCGGTGCACAGCTCGCCGGCCACCTTGGCCTCCGGGGTGCACCACATTGCGGAGTTGGGCGAGCAGCTGCAACAGCAGGGGCGGCTGTCATGACGGCCCAGGCCGTGTTGGACTTCTGGTTCAAGGAGATCGACGCCAAGCAGTGGTGGACCAAATCGACCGAGTTTGACCAGTTAATCTGGTCACGATTTGCGCTGCGAGCTGTACGCCTGGCGCGAGACGCCGTCGGGCCGGTTGGCCGAAATCATTGTGCTGGACCAGTTTTCGCGCAACATGTACCGGGACCAGCCTCAGGCCTTTGCCTGCGATGCGATGGCGCTTGCGCTGGCGCAAACTGCCGTGGCTGCTGGTGCCGATGCCGTCCTTGAGATCCGGCAACGGGCGTTCATGTACATGCCCTACATGCACAGTGAATCGCAGCTCATCCATAGCACCGCGCAGACGCTGTTCAGTCAAGCTGGACTGGAGAGCAGTCTGGCCTCTGAGCAACACCACAAGGCCATCCTCGACCGCTTTGGCCGCTACCCGCACCGCAACGCCATCCTTGGGCGGGCGTCCACCGCGCAAGAGCTTGAATTCCTGGCCGGCCCGGGCTCGTCCTTCTGACAGTTTTTCATTCCAACCGTGAGGTGATGGCGAGCATTCCCACGCTATTCAATACGCCCCAGTTGGCGGGCGTGGACGGGTCTGCGCTTGTGCTTGTGGCGCGCACATCAGGCACAACATCTGCGCGAGCCGGTGAATGGCCTGCCAGCCGTCCTGCGGCCAGTGGGCTTGCTTGAGGCCCTTGACAATGCCATCCACCAAGTGCGCAGCCTGCAACAGCTCGGCCAACTTCACCTCGGTGAGCCGTGGCAAAACGCGCTCGAACAAACGCTCCTTCATGCCCCAGACCCGGTTTTCACGCAAGGCCATCGGCAGGGGCCGACCAGCGGCGATCGCGTCCTTGACGCGCTTGAGGGCACGAATGTCTTCACTGAGCGTGTAGTGCACCAGCACCTCGGCCTCCCCCTCGGCTTTGAGACCATCCAGCATGCGCTGGACCCGGCCAGCCTGGCCAGCCAGCACGGCCTCAGACAGCTTGAAAACGTCGAACCGGGCCACATTCAGTACAGCGGACTCCACCTGCGCCAACGACAGCTCGCCGGCCGGGTGAAGCAATCCGAGTTTCTGGATCTCCTGGTGCGCCGCCAGCAGGTTGCCTTCCACCCGATCGGCGAAAAATTGCAGGGTGCGTTGGCCTTCTTCGCCACCACGCACACGTTGCCCTTGCGCAGACAGCCGCTGTGCAATCCACTGCGGCAGCGCCTGCCGCTCGACCGGGTCCACGGGCAGCGACACGCCATAGCCATCGAGTGCGGAAAACCAAGCACTGGCGCGGGTGGCCTTGTCGAGTCGGGGCAAGATGACGATGGTGAGCATGCTGTCATTGCCTTGGGCGGCCTCAGCGAGCCGCTGTAAAGCAACACTCCCATCCTTGCCCGGTTTACCCGAGGGAATACGCAACTCCAGCATTTGCCGGTCGGCGAACAGACTGAGGCTGCCACCGGCCGCCAGCACCTCGCTCCAGTCGAAATGGGCACCGGCGACGGTGTAGGAACTTCGCTCAGTGAACCCTTGGGCTCGGGCGGCGGCGCGGATTGCGTCGGCCGCCTCTTGGATCAGCAATGGCTCGTCCCCATACAGGGTATACAGGCTTTTGAGGCCGCGTTGGAGGTGGCTGCCAAGCTGGCTGGCGGAGAGTTGCATGCCGGGGCGACTCCTCAGAGAGGGGTCAAAGACTTGACCGCGGCCAGCCGCCGCAGCAACTGCTGCACGATGTCGGACTGCATGTCGCGGTACAGCA
>RFWA01000417.1 GCA_009922295.1 Betaproteobacteria bacterium | reverse complement strand
GTACATCGGGATTGGAATAAAAGGCTTCTTGGGGAAGTTGTGCGGCCTTCTTATCCAGCTCGGAGAATCGTTGTTTGAGATAGACGAAGATGCGGGGATTTGCGAGGCTGATGTGTTGAATGGCGTAGGAATAGGCTCCGCGGATCCAGATATCTATGCCACCACTGGATACGAGATCGGCTGCGAAGTGGAGGGCTTTGCCACTGGCCACGGCTCCTGTTTCTCCTAGGGCGGATTCATAACAGGAATACGCTTCGGGGACTAAGTAGCCACAGCGCGTTCTCGGCCGAAGATCTTCTTGTTGGGCTGGGTCTATTTCGCTGACCTGTATGGGGGCACGATGTACTTCCATACTTGTCGTCTTGTTTATCCAAGGATTTATCTGCGACGCCTTGTTACGCTTCTCTTAGAGCGCTTGGCCTTTCTTTTGCGAGAACCTCCTCGGAGAGCCTTGTTACAACCGCAAGACATTTCTATTTATGAGCGACGATTTCTTCTGGTGGCCTTGGCCTTTGTCTTACGCTTGGCCTTTGTCTTGCGACTGGACTTGGCCTTTGTCTTGCGACTGGCCTTGGCCTTAGTACGACGACGGCCGCCTGGCACCGGACGGTAAACGCCCCCGACCAGGCGTACCACCGTCGGCGCGGCACTTGTTGGTCCAAGCGCAGCAACTGGCCGGAGGAGAAGTGGGGCAACGCCTGCTAAAAAGGCACCTGATCGGACTGGACTCCCTGGTCCCGCTGGCATGGGCTGCCAGTGGCTTAGTGGTGTTCACCCAAGACTGGCGGGTGGCACGCAAACTGACCGAGGATGCGGCCCTGATGGAACACGAGGTCATGCTGGACGTGGCGGGCGACGTCAGCCCAGAGATGCTTCGGCGCCTCAACCGCACGCCTGACGGGGCGACGCCGGGCCGCAGCAGCGTCAAAATCAGCGTCAATAGCAACAGCGAGGGCACAACCCGCTTGCGTTGTGCAATGAAGGGAGATCATCCCGGCCTGCTGGCTGACCTGTGCGACCAGGCGGGCTTGAAGATCTCAGGCATGAAGCGAATCCGCATCGGGCGGGTCATGCTCGGAGCCATGCCCGCTGGACAGTGGCGATTTTTATCGCAGCACGAACGCTTTTAGATCACCACCACCCACGCCGCTTCAGGGTGTGCGAATTCCTGCCGCCGACGGGCTCAGCCGCGCAGTGGTCCAGCGCAGCAAATCGAGCCACATTTGGCGCATTTCGGCGTCCAAAGGGGTGCGCAATGAATTTGGCAACTCAACCGTCACGACTGGCACGCCCTTGTGGACGCCGCCGTAATTCCCCAGCGAGCCCGGAAAGATGCCAACTTGGTCCAAGTACAGGCGCCCCAGGCGAGACGGCGGCACCGATGGGCCGTCAAAGTCGAGAACGCCGTAAGGCGCGTGAATGCTGACGATCAACTGTGGATTGAAGCTACTCATCTGCTCGTGAAGAAAACGTGATTCTGGCTCGGACAAGGGTTGGGGGCCTGGCCAGCGACGCGGGTCACGCGCGGTGCGTTTTTCCCAGTAAATCCGGGAGTCGCGCTGCCAGTTCGGCGTGGGAAAGTTGCGATTCAGGTCGACGCCGCTGGCGTTGACTCGGGTTGGGGGACGGGACAGCACACCATCAGGGTTAAGCACCGGTACAAATCGCCAGTGAATCGACTGGGGCATGTCGGCTGGCGGCTGGCTGGCCAATCGGATCCAGTGCAGCGCCACTGCCGCTGAGGACAGTTCATCGCCATGAATGGCGCCGATCACCAAAACACGCAAATTCGGCTGAACTGGCACGATATCGCGCGCGTAAATCGGCCGACCCCGCACTGATCGTGCCACTGGCAACAGTTGTGCCGACTCGCAGAGATCTCGGCGCACATTGGGCAATGCAGCCACCAGTTCGGCGCATGGTGGCGCCAGGGGAAGCACTGACGGCTTGTTGGGCGGTGATGCCACGCCGCCAATGGGCCATATCAGCCCCAAGGCCATCATCGACCCGCCGAAAATTCTGAAAAAATCCATGCGCGCACTGGAACCGAAAAATTGTGAAGCCCGCCGATAAGCCGGATTCTGTGCACGGCAGTTGCCCACCGTGTGACTGCCATTAATCTGGGCTGTTGGTCACCCAACAGCTCAATGCTACCTACCCGCACACTCCGGGGGCCCCATCAACGTGTGCCTACTTGGTATTGCTGCGCGTAGAGATTGCCCGTTTCACCCGCACCGGGTTACCCCGGCGCGACTCGTCTCTGTTGCTCTAATCCTCACCTTATACCCTGTGCTTGCGCACCCGGCTTTCAGTGGACAGCTGTTAGCTGCTACGCTGCCCTGTGCAGTCCGGACGTTCCTCCAGTGCCCTGTTTCCAGGATCGCACCAGCGGCAGTCTGGCGGGCTTCACCAACCCATTATCGCGAGCTTTCATAACCATATGTCAAAGCCGATCGATCAATCGGCCCAAAATAGCAAACTCACCACCTACTCCTGGAGCCCGCCATGACCGCTGACAGCATCCTGCACACCATCGGCAACACACCCCATGTCCGCATCAACCGCCTGTTTGGCCCAGGCGCCCAGGTCTGGATCAAGTCCGAGCGCGGCAACCCCGGCGGCTCGATCAAGGACCGCATCGCCCTGGCCATGGTGGAAGACGCCG
>RFWA01000416.1 GCA_009922295.1 Betaproteobacteria bacterium | reverse complement strand
AGACTTGATGGTTGAAGGGTGCGCACGGCGAAGTGCACCCTGAAATGCCCATTTTTCGGGCTTTAGTTGGCGCAGTGCGTCACGACAATGGTGCCAACTTCACAGTTTGGCCACCATGGAATCGAGCAGTCAGGACCGCAATTTACCCGCCTCGGAACGCAAGCTGCAAAAGGCGCGCGAAGACGGTCAGGTCACCCGCTCCAAGGACTTGTCCAACATCGCTGTGCTGGGCGTGGGTGCCGTGGGCGTGTTGTCCCTGTCGCCACTGCTGTTTAGCCAACTCAAGACCCAGTTGAGCCAGCAACTGTCGTTTGATGCCCGTGTCATGGCCGACCAAGCCAGCATGCTGCAGCGCCTGAATGACATGGTCAGCGTCGGGCTGCTGGGCTGCGTGGTGTTTGCACTGATCGTGAGCGCGGCCGCTGTCTTGAGCATCGTGGCCGCCGGGGGGTGGGTCAGCAGCCTCAAACCCATCATGCCGGACTTCAGCCGCGTCAACCCGCTTGCCGGCTTTGGACGCATGTTCACCAAGGACAAACTGTCCGAGGTGGTGAAGATGTCGTTTATTACCGTGGCACCTGACTACCTGGCTGACTCGTGGCATGGGCCTACTTTTGTTGGTGGTGCTGCTGGTGGCCATGGTGGACGTGCCCTTGCAGATGTTCCTGCACAAAACCAGACTCAAGATGTCGCACCAGGAAGTGAAACAGGAGCACAAGGAATCCGACGGCAACCCGCAGCTCAAGGGCAAGCAGCGTGAACGCCAGCGCAAAATTTCACAAGGCAACAGCATTTCGGCTGTTCCCAAGGCTGACTTCGTGTTGATGAACCCGACTCACTTTGCGGTGGCAATCCGCTACGACGACAAGACCATGCGTGCGCCCCAAGTGGTGTCCAAAGGCGCGGACTTGCTGGCCTTCAAGATTCGTGACATTGCCAAGCACCACGCCATCCCCGTGCTGCAGTCGCCCATGCTGGCGCGAGCCCTGTATGCCAATGCCGAGTTGGACAAGGACATTCCGGCCAGCCTGTACACCGCCGTGGCCCAGGTGCTGGCTTACATCTATCGGCTCAAGGCCGCCATGCGCGGCGATGGGCCTATGCCCGAGGAACCACCGCAACCCTTTGTGCCCGCTGAGCTCGATCCCCTGTCCAAAGTCGTGGCGAACACGGCTAAGCCATGAACCCACAACTCAAGTCATTGCAACAGTGGTTCGGCGGCCACGCCGCGCTGATCCAAGGTGCGGCCACGCCGATGTTGGTCGTGGCGATTCTGGCCATGATGGTGCTGCCGCTGCCCACCTGGCTGCTGGACACTTTTTTCACGCTGAATATTTCAGTGGCGCTGATGGTCATGATGGTCGCCGCCTACATGCTGCGGCCGCTGGATTTCTCGGCCTTTCCGGCTGTCCTGCTGCTCACCACCCTGATGCGCTTGTCGCTGAACGTGGCCTCCACCCGGGTGGTCTTGTTGGAGGGCCACACCGGCCCGGGCGCGGCGGGCGCGGTGATCGAGGCCTTTGGCCACTTCTTGATTGGTGGCAACTTTGCGGTCGGCCTGATCGTGTTCTCAATTTTGGTGGTGATCAACTTTGTGGTGGTGACGAAAGGCGCCGAGCGGATTGCCGAGGTGTCCGCCCGCTTTGCCCTGGACGCCATGCCCGGCAAGCAAATGGCCGTGGACGCCGACCTGAACGCCGGCCTGATCGACGAGAAAGAGGCCAAGCGCCGGCGCGCTGAAGTGTCTGAAGAGGCCGACTTTTTTGGCTCGATGGACGGCGCGTCCAAATTTGTGCGCGGCGACGCGGTGGCCGGCATTCTGATCCTGTTGATCAATATTTTTGGTGGCTTTGCCATCGGTGTGCTGCAGCACGGTCTCACGGCCAGTCAGGCGGCTGATACCTACATTCTGCTGGCGGTGGGCGACGCCCTGGTGGCGCAGGTTCCAGGCCTTTTGATCTCGGTGGCAGCCGCCATGGTGGTGTCCCGCGTGGGCAAGGAAGAAGATCTGGGGCGGCAGATCGTGCAGCAAATGCTGATCTCACCCAAAGTGCTGGGTATTACCGCCACCATCATGGGCATCCTGGGCCTGATTCCTGGCATGCCACATGTGGTGTTCCTGGGGATCTCGCTGGTGTTGGGCTACGGCGCCTGGGCGATTGCGCACCAACCGCCCCCGCCCGACCCTGCCATTGCTGAAGCCGACGTTGCAGCCGTCGTGTCGCCTGACGGCGAGGCCACGTGGGATGACCTGCAACCGGTCGACCAATTGGGGCTGGAACTTGGCTACCGCTTGATCGCACTGGTGGACAAGAACCGTCAGGGTGACCTGCTGACCCGTATCAAGGGCGTGCGCCGCAAATTTGCCCAGGAGGTGGGATTCCTGCCGCCCGCCGTCCATGTGCGCGACAACCTGGATCTCAAGCCCAGTGGCTACCGCATCACGCTGCGCGGCGTGGTTGTGGGCGAGGGCGAAGCCTTCCCGGGCATGCACCTGGCCATCAACCCCGGCGGCATCACCACGCCGCTGATTGGTACCGCCACCACAGACCCGGCCTTCGGCCTGCCGGCCCACTGGATCGACGATCGTCAAAAGGAAGCAGCACAAATGGCCGGTTTTACTGTGGTTGATTCCGAGACCGTGATGGCCACCCATTTGTCACACTTGAT
>RFWA01000415.1 GCA_009922295.1 Betaproteobacteria bacterium | reverse complement strand
CCCGCTTGACCTCCTGCGCCTCAGCCGAGCCAGGCCGGATACCCGTCAGGTCCTGCCCCAAAATCTGGTGCAAATCGCGCCGCAAGGCATCAGCCCGGCTGGCATCGCCCCGCGCCTGCTCCTCGATCACGCGCTCCAGCAAGCTGGCAATGAAGGTGACGCCACTGGCCTTGATCACCTGCAAATCACAAGGCGCCAGAAGCCAGGGCCGAGCAGCATCACGAATGGCTTCCTCAGCATTGGCCATCACCTCAGCCCAACTGGCAATGACGGGCAGGCGCCCGGCGGCCAGAGCTTCACGCACAGCGGCAGCCGGCTCGGGCAGCGCCAGCAAGCCACTGCTGGTCAGCGCCAAGGGCGACACATCATGCAGGTGGCCATCATGCAGGGTCACCAGCAGCGGCCCGGTGCCGGGCAGCCAAAGCCGCCCGATCAGCAATGCTCTCGCGTGGTCCGTTGGGAGTGTGTGAGTTAGCTGGGCTTGAAGAAATGTGGATGTGTTCATGGGTTGGCTAAGTTGTTGGTGAAATAGTAACTGGGGACAGATACTGGCGAGCTGAGGGGGCCGACTGGCTGCTGCCTCTCGTGTCCTCCGCCCTGCGGGCTCCCCCTTGACCTCGCTGCAACAGCCAATCGACCCCCTCAGCAGCGAAGATTGTGTTCGCACAAGGATTAGCAGACCAAGATTTGCGCACCCATCGTCTCGCAAGATCAGGCTGGTGGGGCGTTCGGCGCAGCGGCATCAAGGGGGAGCCCGCAGGGCGGAGGACAGCCGCGGAGCCGAATGCCCCACCAGCCTGATCCCGCAACGAGCGGCCCGGTATTTCGCTTTTCATGGCTGGGCGGGTGTTCATGATGGTTGGCAAACGACGTCTGTCCGATAAACCCGCTGAGCGTTGCCCCCAAACACAGCCGCTCGCTGCGCCTCAGTGAAGTGCTCGGTGAACTGCTGACACGCCTGCCACCAACCCGCATAGCTGCCCGCCAGTTCCAGCACCGGCCAGTCGCTGCCCCACAACACGCGGCTAGGTCCAAAGCAGGCCAGCGCGTGCTCGGCCCAAGTCCGACAAACCTGCGGCGCCGGGTTAGCGCCCGCTTCGGTCAACATTCCCGACAGCTTACAAACAGCGTTGGTCTGCTCGGCCAGACGCTGCATGTCGTCGGCCCAAGGCTGCCACGTTCCAGCAGCGATGTCGGGCTTGGCCGCATGGTCAATCACGATGCGCAAGCTCGGGTGCCTCTGGGCCAGTGTCAGTAAGCGCGGCAAGTGCACTGGCTTGACCAGCGCGTCAAACACGAGCCCCAGCTCCGCCATCAGCGCCAACAGCGGCTGCAACGCCGGCTGCAAAATCCAGTCCGGTTCGGGGATGTCTTGCAACATCGGGCGAAGGCCCCTGAGCTTAGGGTGCCTTGCCAGGGTCTGGATGCGCTGGGCCGCGTCGGGCGCCAGCCAGTCCACCCAGCCGACCACGCCCAACACGCTGGGGTGCTGGTCGGCCAAGGCCAGCAAGTGCACGGTCTCAGCCTCGGTTGGCGCGGCCTGTACCAAAATGCCGCCGGTCACACCCACGGCCTGGGCCTGACCCTGCCAGTCAGGCACGTTCACATCACGATAAATTGGGGCCAATGCAGGCGTCAGCCAGCCGTAGTCTGCGCGCGCGATCTGCCAGCTGTGGAAGTGGGCGTCGATCAGCATCAGGCACCTCTGGGCGTGGGGGCATCGGCGGGCAACAGGCCGCCATCGCGAAGGGCCTTCCAAAACCCGGCCGGGATAGCGTGACGCATCATGGTTACGGCGTCTTGCCACTCCGAGGACTGGCGCGCACCCAGCATCACCACCTCGATGGCCGGGTGCGCCAGGGGAAACTGTAACGCAGCGGCGCGAAGCGGCACGCCATAGGTGTCACAAATCGCCTCGACCGCAGCCACACGGGCCACCCAGTGCTGCGCGGCAGGACCGTAGTTGAAGCGCAGCTCGGCGCCGGCGCGCACGCCGGTGGCCAGGATGCCGGAGTTGAACACCCCCCCTAAGGCGATGCGCACACCGAGCGACTGGCACAGCGGCAGCAACTCGGCCAGCCCGCTGTGGTCAATGAGGCTGTAGCGGCCGGCCAGCAACAGGCAATCTATGCCAGCGTCTGCGCGCATGCCCCGCAGCACATCCAGGCACACCTGCACGTCATTCACACCCAGGCCGATATGACGCAGCAAACCCTGACGGCGCAGCGCGTGCAGTTCCGGCAGCGCCTCGTGCAGCACCTGTTGCAGCACCTGCGGGTAGTGATCGCCATGGTTGGCGGCGTCGCAGTCGTGCACAAACACCGTGTCCAAAGCGGCCAGGCCCAAGCGCTGAAGGCTGTCTTCGACGCTGCGGCGCACGCCCTGGGCCGAAAAATCCCAGTGCTGGTTGAAGGGCAGGCCGTCAACAAAGCCGTTCTGGTCGCGCTTGGCAGCCGACTCAGGCGCCAACAGCCGGCCCACCTTGCTGGACAGTGCAAAGCCTCCCGGCGTCTGCCCGCGCAGCATCTGGCCAAAACGCAGCTCGCTCAGGCCGTGGCCATAGTGCGGCGCCGTGTCAAAAGAGCGGCAGCCGTCGGCCAGCGCCGTCTCAAACAGGGCCGATACCTGTGCCTCGGGCACCGGCGCAAACATATTGCCCAGCGGCGCCCC
>RFWA01000414.1 GCA_009922295.1 Betaproteobacteria bacterium | reverse complement strand
AACAGGCACGGGCAGCGGAACAGTGAGCGCGAGAATAAGACAAAACACCGGGCACACCGGCACCAAAAGCGGGCCCGCACCCTGCATCTACCCCTAAAGTGATAGACCCCAACCACAGTGCCAGCTGGCACTGATTTGTGCTATGCCTTTAGGAGTAGAGCCCTGCTTGGCCGGAAGGATTCCCGCTATTCTCTTGCGGGATGACGACCTCGTGACAACCACCAGCGCCCGCGCCGGCGCGCCCCTTCCAGGAGAAACCATGACTTCCTTCGACAGCTCCCTGCGCCATCTGGCACTGGCCGCCGCCAGTGTTTGCAGCCTGACCGCATTCAGCCCGGCACTGGCCCAGGACGCCACCTTCGTGATCAACTCACGCGAAGCCGGCGCCCCGACCTACAACCCGATCAAGGGCACCAAACTCAACATCGCCAACAACCTGATCTTCGACCGTATGGTGATGCAGGACGCCGACCAGTCCTTCCACGGGCAGCTGGCTGAAAGCTGGCAAGCCTCGCCGGACGGCATGAGCTGGACCTTCAAATTGCGCCGTGGCGTCAAGTTCCATGACGGCGAGCCCTTCAACGCCAAGGTCATCGAATGGTGGATCCCCAAGTACAAAGGCACTGAGAACGCCTTCATGATCGAGGAGATCGACAAGGTCATCGTGGTCGACGACTACACCGTACGCTTTCAAATGAAGAGCCCGGACCCAAGTTTGCTGCTGAACATGGCCACCAGCTTCATGGGCATCCCCTCACCCAAGGCCTATGAGGCACTCGGCGACAAGTTCGGCGTAACGGCAGCGGTTGGCAGCGGCCCGTTCAAGCTGGTCAGCTTCACCGTGGGCCAGCAAACCAAGCTGGTGCGCAACGACGATTACCGGTGGGCCAGTGACCTGTCCAAAAACGCCGGCCCGGCAAAGATCAAAAACCTGACGCTGCGCGAAATTCAAGAAGACGCCACCGCCTTCCTCGAGCTCAAGACCGGTGGTGTCGACCTGCTGCTGGGCGTGCCCACAGACTTTTTGCCGCGCATCAATGCCGAGAAGGCGCTCAAGGTCGTGACCATGCCCGGCACAGAGGTGTTCTACATGCCCATGAACACGTCTGTCGCGCCGCTCAATGACATCAAGGTTCGCGAAGCCCTCGCCTTGGCCGTTAACCAGAAAGAGATTCTGGCCAGCATCTTCGGCGGGCTGGGCATGGTGGCCAACAACTTCCTGGTCAGCGCCCTGCAAGAAGCCAACATCAACCCGAAGTTCAACATCAGCTACAACGCCGACCGCTCAAAGAAGCTGCTGGATGAGGCCGGCTGGGTCATGGGCGCCAACGGCATCCGTGCCAAAGGCGGCGCGCCGCTGACGCTCAAGCTGTGGACCCAGAACGGCACGCAGTTCAAGCGGGTCACCGAAGTCATTCAGGCCCAACTCAAAGCCGTGGGCGCGAATGCCGAGATCACCGTGCACGAGCCAGCCTCGATCAATGCGCAGTACCGCAAAAAGACGGACCACCAGCTCGCCGTGCGGGCCTATGACTACACCAATGCCGACATCATCGACTGGTTCTTCAGTGCCACCCGCCTGGGCTACCCCAATGTGTCGATGTTCAACGACCCCAAGGCCGAAGAGCTCAACGCCAAGGCCATGAAGCAGTCACGCACCTGGGAAGAGCGTGTCGCCAACTTCAAGGTTTACCACGAGTACGTGCTCTCGCAGTTCCCGTTCGCACCGATCTACCAGCCGACGCAAAGCTTTGCGTACAGCCAGACGCGCCTGAAACTGCCAGAGACCATTCGCGGCATGAAAATGGCGACACAGTCCATCATGGACATCGAAGTCAAGTAAAGTTGGCGCTCCAGGCCAACAGCAGCCCTTGCTGCTTTTGATGCCGGCGGAGGGGATCACTGTTTGTTGAACTATTGCCTCAGGCGGCTGCTGCTGCTGGTTCCTGTTTTTTTGGCGGTGTCGGTGGTCATTTTCTTGATCATCCACTGGGTTCCGGGGGATCCGATTGACAACATGGTTCAGATCGGGTCCTCGCCGGAACAAAAAGCCGCCCTGGTCGCGCGCTACGGGCTCGACCAACCCCTGCTGGTGCAGTACGGCGTGTGGCTGCGCAACCTGAGCTTGGGCGACCTGGGCGACGCCATTATCCTGCGTCGCCCGGTGCTCGAACTGATTGCTGAAAATTTGCCACACAGCCTGCGACTGGGCGGCTTGGCCTTTCTGTTCTCAACCGTCGTGGGCATCGCCACCGGAGCCTTGGCGGCTGTGTTCAAAGACAGCTGGATTGACCGCAGCGTGATGGCCCTCATCCTGCTGGGCTCCACCCTGCCCAGCTTTTGGCTCGGTCTGCTCATGATCTTGCTGTTTGCGGTGCAACTCGAGTGGTTCCCGGTGTCTGGCGCACGCACCTGGACCGCGCTGGTGCTGCCGGTCCTGACCATCGGCTTGCATGGTGTCGCCCTGGTCGCGCGGGTCACTCGTGCCGCCATGCTCGACGTCAGCCGGCGTGACTTCGTGCTGATGCTGCACGCCAAAGGCCTCTCGCATCAGCGCATTCAGCTGCAGCATGTGTTGCGCCATGCCATGCTGCCGGTGGTGACCATCCTGAGCCTGCGCATTGGCTGGATCATTGGCGGCGCCGTCACCATCGAGTACGTCTTTGCCCG
>RFWA01000413.1 GCA_009922295.1 Betaproteobacteria bacterium | reverse complement strand
TCAAGTTTGATTACTCCGAGCCCCACGTGGGCTTTGCCAACCTGTTTCGCCAGGCCAAGCAATCCACCGTACCGCTGATTGCCCGCGTCAACGGCGCCTGCATGGCCGGCGGCATGGGCGTCATGGGCATGTGCGACATGGTGGTGGCTACGCCTCAAGCCATCTTTGGCCTGCCCGAGGTGAAGGTGGGCATTTTTCCGGCGCAGGTGCTCAGCGTCATCGGTAACTTGCTGCCGCGCCGAGTGCTGGCTGAAATGTGCCTGACCGGCGAGCCGCTGAGCGCGGCGCAGGCGCTGGAATACGGCCTGATCAACTACATCCGAGAAGATCTGGACGCGGGTGTGGACTGGCTTTTAGGCCGCATGCTGGACAAGTCGCCCGCAGCCATTCGGCGTGGGCTGTACACCATGAAGAAAATCGAAGCCATGGCCTTTGAAGAGTCGATGTCGTTTACCGAGAGCCAGATTGGCCTGTTTGCGCTGACAGAAGACGCGGCGGAGGGCCAATTGGCCTTTCGCGAGAAACGTAAACCGGTCTGGACCGGGCGGTAGCCGAACCATGGCAGACCACACACAGGCAGACCGTGTGGTCCGCATTGGCGGTGCCTCGGGCTTTTGGGGCGACAGCAGCCTGGGCGCTCCGCAGTTGGTCAGCAGCGGGCAGATTGACTACCTGGTGTTCGATTACCTGGCTGAGCTCACCATGTCCATCCTGGCCGGGGCCCGGTTCAAGAAGCCTGAGCTGGGCTACGCCACCGACTTTGTGGCCGTGGCCATGAAAGCCGTGCTGCGCGATGTGGTGGACCGGGGTATTCGGGTGGTCAGCAATGCCGGTGGCGTCAACCCGCAGGGTTGCGCTGCGGCGTTGGCAGCACTGGCCACCGAGCAAGGCGTGCCACTGAAAATTGCCGTGGTGCTGGGTGATGACGTGTTACCTCTGCTGCCGCGATTGCGCGAGGCTGCAGACCCAGTGCGTGAGCTGCAAAGCGGTGCGATATTGCCTCCGCAGGTGTTGACCGCCAACGCTTACCTGGGCGCGTTGCCGATCCGCGCGGCGCTGGATGCTGGTGCCCAGGTCGTCATCACCGGCCGCTGCGTGGACTCTGCGGTGACGCTGGGCGTGCTGATGCACGAGTTTGGCTGGTCCCCGACGGACTACGACGCTCTGGCGGCGGGCAGCCTGGCCGGCCACATCATCGAATGCGGCTGCCAGGCCACAGGTGGCCTGCACACCGACTGGGACACCGTGCCAGACTGGGCCAACATCGGTTACCCCATCGTCGAATGCCGAGCCGACGGTAGCTTTACCTGCACCAAGCCTGCCGGTACCGGCGGTCTGGTGACGCCGGCGGTGATCGCCGAGCAAATGCTGTATGAGATTGGGGACCCGGCCCGCTATCTATTGCCCGACGTGGTGTGTGATTTCACGCAGGTCACGCTGGCGCAGGTCCGCGAACATGGGGTGACGGTGCGCGGTGCACGCGGCCATGCACCCACCGAGAGCTACAAGGTCAGCGCCACCTACATGGCGGGCTTCAAGGCGTCGGCTCAGCTCACCATCGTGGGCTTTGACGCGGTAGCCAAGGCCCGGCGCACTGGTGACGCGATTGTGGAGCGCACCTCGGTCATGTTGTCCCGGCTGGGGCTGCCAGCCTATACCGCCACGCACATCGAGGTGCTGGGTGCAGAGTCCTGCTACGGCCCACACGCCATGGCGCAACACACCCGCGAGGCTGTGTTGCGCGTGACGGCCACCCATGCGCACAAGGAGGCTCTCGACCTGTTAGCCCGCGAGGTAGCGCCGGCCGGCACGTCCTGGGCGCCTGGGACCACCGGCGCTGGCGGTGGCCGCGTCGCCGCATCTCCTTCCATCCGGCAATTCGCCTTTCTGTTGCCCAAGGAACTACTGAACCCGGTGGTGTTGATGGATGGCACGGAGATGCTGGTGCCGCAACCTGCTGGCGTTGCCGCTGTGGCACGCGAACCTGCGTCAAGCGCCGTTGCCGTGCCAGCAGCCGCAGCCCACCCCGGTGACCTGCGCGAGGTGCCGTTGATTCGCCTGGCCTGGGCGCGCAGCGGTGACAAGGGCGACATCTCCAACATCGGTGTCATTGCCCGCGCGCCCGACCTGTTGCCCCTGCTGCGTGCGCAGCTCACCGAAAGCGCGGTAGCAGCCTTTTTGGCGCACCTGGTGCCCGGAATCAACGCCTTCAATTTTGTATGCGAGCAGGCCTTGGACGGCGGCGGCATGAGCTCGCTGCGCAACGACCCGCTGGGCAAGGGCATGGGTCAGATATTGCTGTCCATGCCGATCCAGGTGCCCATTGCGCTCCTGGCGCAATGTCGGCTGACCTGAACTGTACATTCAGCTGGAAGTCATGCCTGAAGCGGTTGGCCGCCAGGCCGCCAAGTTGTGCTGCCCACTCAAATAGCCTACAAAGTTCCCCGGGTCTCAGCCGCGAACTTTTTCTGCCAACTCTCCACCAACATAAAACTAGGGTCTGCTCGGCAAGTGGCTTCCGTCTCTGCCCACAACTCGGCGTCACTTTTATCAAGATCCAGGGCGTCGCCATGCGGTTGTGAGACATAGTAGGGCGTGTCTAGATAGATCTCTAGGGTGTTGTCCTCCGGATCGCCCATGTAAACCGACAGCGCATTGCCATGGTTCAGCG
>RFWA01000412.1 GCA_009922295.1 Betaproteobacteria bacterium | reverse complement strand
ATCAAGCACGGATACTCCTTATTTCGTGTCTTGAACTGCGCGAATCATTTCCAGGCCGCCCACCTTGGCAGCCCAATTGGTATAAATCGGGGCCATGGCTTTCTGCCAAGGTGCTTTATCCACCTTGTGATATTTCGCGCCTGCTGCCACCGCCTTTTTGACTGCTTCGTCATCGCCGTCGGCGATGAGCTTGTCTTGCATTTTGATCCCTTCATCAGCGGCGGACTGCACCAGGGCCTGTTGTGCTGGCGTCAGTTTTTTCCAGAAACTGCTGGAAAAAGCCACCGCAGAAATTGAATAAATATGCCCCAGGTCGGTGATGTGTGGCGCAACCTCATAAAACTTTGAAATCCAGTAAGTTGTTTTCGCGTTGTCCATGGCATCGACGACACCCGTCTGCATGGAGTTGTAAATCTCCGGGAAGGCGATTGGGGTCGGGTTAGCGCCCAGCATTTTCCAGAGCTCAACATGCAGCGGACTCTGAATGACACGCATTTTTTTGCCCTTCACGTCATCAGGCGTGATGATCGGAAACTTGCCCATGGGATGGCGAGTACCGTTGACCAGGAAGCCAACAACCTTGAACGGTCTCCAGCTTGCTTGCTCGCACGCACGACAGTCCCATTGACAAGAACAGCCTCGACGGCATCAATCTGATCAACACCGAGCCCAAGCGCATGCCCTCAGCCATTTCCTTTTCACCGCCCAGCTGTGAGTTAGGAAAGATCTGCACATCGATCTCGCCCTTGCTGCCTGCATTGATGCGGTCAGCCATGCGCTGCATGCCAATGCCGGTGGTGCTATCGGGCGTTCCCAGAACGCCAAATTTGCACACAAGTTTGCTTTGCGCCAACGCGGGCTGCGCGGCTGCCAAGATACCAACGGTTAACAGTGCCATCAATGTGGCGGTCCATCCTTGAGTACGCATGATCTGGTCTCCTTCAGGTTGACTAACGTGTCCGCAGAACCTACGGGCTAAGCCCGGGAACCTGCAGAAATACACCCGCCCAGATCATCCCAGGGATGCACTAGAGAGCATATTAATATAATAGTAGCAGTATACTTTTTGAAATCCCTAGGGACTAACCCTAGGGATTCAGGCGGCCGCTAGACGAGGTCGTTGGGCGCGTTGTGGGTGATGCTGAACTGGTCCCCGCGGTTCTTGGACAGGGTCAGCTCCACCGGCTCACCGGTTGACGAGAAATACAACATCTCCATCGCCAGAATGGCGGCACCGGGAGCGCAGTCAAGCGCCAGCCCAAGCGACTCATCGGCCAGTTCTGCGCGAACCTTGATCTGCGCCCGCGAGAGCTTGATCCCCAGGTGCCTTTGCACTGCGCGAAAGACGACGACATCGTCAAAATCACCACGCTTTAGGCGGCTGCCAATGGCTGGCGGGAAATAGAAGGTGGACTGCGTGATGGGCTGCTCATTGAGCAAAAGCACCGCGCGCAGGCAGTAGCACAGCGTGCCTGGTGGGAGCGCAAAAACCTCGCATGCCAGGACAGAGGATTCTTTGCGGTAACTCTTGATCACCAAGCGACGGTCGACGCTGGAGGCCGCAATGGCCGCAAAACTTTGAAATTCAAGGGTCTTGCTACCCTGGTGTGGCGTCGCAACGATGGCCGCTTTAGCGGTTCGCTTCTTGATCAAACCTTCACCCTCAAGATCCCGCAAGGCCTGACGCACGGTGATCAGGCTCACACCGAATTCAGAAGCCAGCACAGCTTCCTTGGGCAAGGCGCTACCAGGCGACAACACGCCAGCGTCGATGGGGGCGCGCAGTCGGCTGGCCAACTGCCTGTACAAAGGACCCTGCGCGCGGAGCAACACCTGCGGCTTAAGCGCCAGCAAAGCAGCAGCCTGCTGCTGTGCGTCGCTGACCGGGTCTTCTGCCGGACCGAATGATTTTATTTTTCGAGCAGTCATTAAGGAAAGCGTGGGGCCGTGATCTGATTGACCACATTGTCGGGCAATTGACCCCGGACAGCCGCCACGGCACGACCTATAGCCCCCTGGCGCAGGGCCTGCACAGCGGTGACGCTGACGGATGCGATGTGGGGTGCAATCACGACGTTAGGCAAGGTGCGCAAGGCATGCTCGAGCGGAAGCGGTTCGGGGTCGAACACATCGAGGGCCGCAGCGCCCAAATGGCCGCTTTGCAGGGCATCCAGCAAGGCATGGGTGTCGACCAGGTCGCCCCGCGCCACGTTCACCAGCAATGCGCTCGGCTTCATGGCGGCCAGCGCGGCCGGTCCGATGATGTGACGGGTGGCAGGTGTCGACGGGCAATGGAGCGAGACGATGTCCGACTCCGCCAGCAGCTGCGTCAAAGGCACGCTCAGCGCCCCAAGCCTCTGAATCTCGGCCTCGGGCACCATCGGGTCACACACCAGCACACGGCATTTGAAAGCCAACAAGCGCGCCGCTACCTCGCGTCCGATTCGGCCAAAACCGACCAGACCGACGGTCTGGTCGCGCAAAACCTTCATGCCACTGACCGGCACAGCCAGACGCCAGTGACCGGCTCGAAGGTCGGCGGTGTGGGTCACGACCTGCCGGGTCATGGCCAATATGAAGCTCAGGGTGTGATCGGCGACCTCGTCGATGCAATAGTCGGGAATGTTGGACACGGGGATACCGTGCTGGCGCGCCGCGTCCAGGTCCACGTTGTCAACGCCAATG
>RFWA01000411.1 GCA_009922295.1 Betaproteobacteria bacterium | reverse complement strand
GCATCGCGGTTGATCGCCATCGACAGGGCACGACGCACCCGAACGTCTTTCAGTGGATTGGTCGCCAACACCGCGCCATTTTTATCGGTCACGAACGGGGACTTGTCCCGCCAGTCAGCAAACATGAACACCATGCGCTGGGAGGTCGCCGTGATGAGGCTCAGGTTGGTGTCATTCCGGACGCGCCCGAGATCAGGGGTAGGCACGTTTTCAATCGCTTGTACATCGCCGGCCAGCAGTGCTGCAAGGCGGGTCGATGGGTTGGCGATAAAACGGATGGTGGTGGTCGCCCAGGGGGATTTGTTGGGGCCGTTGTAGTGCTCGCTTCGCGCCATCTCTACACGGTCATCGCGCAAAAAACGTACAAATTTGTACGGGCCCGAGCCAACCATGCCTTTGCCGTTGGCGAAGTCATCGCTGGCAAGGCCTTCCGTGGCCTTCTTACTCACAATGATGACACTGACCAGATCATCGGGAAGCAGCGGTGTCTCGGCGCCGGTGGTCAGGCGCACGGTATTGGCGTCAATGATCTTCTTGCTGACGATCGACTTGGTGTACTGCGTGAAACTGGCCGGGCTGTTCTTGATATTGCTGGGCCGGTCGAGAGAATAAACCACGTCCTCAGCGGTGACCAGGCTGCCATCACTGAACTTGGCGCCTCGACGGATCTTGAACTCCCACGTCAGGTTGTTGATGAGCGACCAAGACTCGGCCAGGCCCGGTGCCAGCTTGCCGTCGGGCGAACGCATGACCAAGGGCTCGAACATGTGTTCGATCACATTGGCGTTGGTGGTGATGTTCTGGAAGTGCGGGTCCATGGATGTCGGCGGACTGCTCATGGCCACCTTGAAATCCTGGGACCATGCCGGTGCGGCGAGTCCACCCGCCACCAGAACTGCGAGCCCCCAACGACGAAAAACACCAATTGCTTTGGACATTTCAATCTCCTTCTTGTTGAACCAATGGCACGAATATTAGCTGTCAGCGCAGGCCCTGCGTGTAATTCACTTTACATTGCAACACAGGCCTCACTGGTGAAAACCCTAGACCCACCTGATACCGATGTCGGGCACTACAGAGCCGACAGGCCGCACACGGCTTCTGCCAGCATCGCATTGGACTGGTACGCCGCCATCACGCGCCACTCGCGTCGGGCAGGGTAGAACCGCTCAAGCATTTGGGCACACAATTGCTGCCCATAGGGCGACGTCCTGTCGCCATGCTGGTACAGCCAGTTTTCGGCCCGCACAATGTCGTGGCCGCCGGTTTCACCGGTGCGAAGCTCCACCAGGCACAGGGTCAGAGCCTTGCCCGGCAAAATGCCCCGCAGCGAGTAAAACAGATTGCCTGGCGTCTCCGACTGCGCATTTTTGCCGTTGGCGGCCTTGTCCTCCGAAATCACGCTGACCTGTGAGAACCAATGGCGAGTCTGGCTGCCCGCATGGTCGTCGTCGATGAACAAATCGCAGTAACCCCACACCCCGCCGCCGGTGTGGTAGTCAATGATGGCGACATGGTTCGCGCGCGCAGCGTGCTGGGCCACGATCTGGCGAAACAGTTGATTCGACCAGGTCGGCTTATCGCCGCCGTAGAAGATTCCGCGGGGGTTGACGTACTGGCCCCCATGCATCGCCTTGCACATCACGTCATGACGCTCGCGTCCCAAAAACTTGGCAATGGCCTGGTTGTGGGCAGTCAAGCCTGGCTCAGCCCAATCAATAGGGTCAATGTGCTCTGCGATGGCAACGTAGTCGGCGTTGTCGGGCCGCGGTTGGCTATGGTCCACAAAATTGCGATTGAGGTCAACGTTGTCTTCGTTGACCCGCCGCCCCCAAGCAAACCCATGGGGGTTGATGGCATGAATGAAGAGGATCGCGGTGTCCTTCGGGGCCAAGCGCTGGAACCAGCGCTCCTGCAGCCAGGCGACCTGGCAGCCAGAACCCGCGTAGCCCTCGGCGCCGTGGGTACCAGACACCAGAATCAGCAGTTTGCTGGCATCCTCTGGCCCGAGCCAGGCCACATCGGCAATGCAGTCCTCACCCTCGGGCCCCTTTTCGGGGTTGGTGTGGCTGGACAACAATCGCCCACCGCCGTCCTGAACGGCCGCCAGAAATTTGGCACGTGCCTGGGTATAGCGGGCGCGGCCGCTAAACTCTGTGAACCATGCGAGCCCTCTCGACCACGCACCGAGACCCATCGGCCAGCATCCCCCGCTTTTACGGCGGCCCGGGGCAGTTGGTCTCTGCGTGGCTCACCGACCTGCCTTTTGACTGGGGCGATATGCCCCGAGGCACCCGAACACGCGCCTATGCCAAGAATGAAACCCTCTTCCTGGAAGGCCAGGTGGCCGACACGGTCTATCTGATCCGGGAAGGGCGCGTGCGGCTGACCTCCTTTGGCGTTGATGGCAAGGAACGCCACTTGATGATCCTCGGTGCCAATGGGCTGGTTGGGGATTGTGCGCTGCACTCGGCCCAGGCTTACGTGGTGTCTGCGGTGGCCGCGACGGATACCGTGGTCTGTATGGTTCCCATAGCCATACTGCAGGCCGCGCTGTCCCGCGACCCCTGGCTGGCCGCCCAACACCAGGGGCTTTCGAGCATGCGCTTTCGCGTCATGCTCAGGCATGTGGCAGCGCAAGGCTCCAACACCAGCCGGCGACGGGTTTGTCTGCACCTGCTGGACCTGGTCAAC
>RFWA01000042.1 GCA_009922295.1 Betaproteobacteria bacterium | reverse complement strand
GCCTTGCCACCGGAGATCTCAAAGCGACTGGCAGCGCTGGCCTGGTAATCAAGCTTCCACAGATTGCCCTTGAGGTCGCCTGCGTAGAGCGCAGTGATTTCGCCGGTGCTGTTGCGCACCACGCCCACCCCACCCAAGCCGTTGGCACCGGCGCCCTCCAGAGTCAAGGTTTGCGCCACCCCGGTTTGCAGATTCACCACGAACAACACCGCCCGCCCGGCATCGCTGTAACGGCCATTGCCAAAAATGGCCACCCACTCACCGTTGGGCAGCACGCCGACCTCGATCGGCGCTGACACATAACCCAGGTCAACATGGGTTGCGTTGCTGAGTTCCCAGCGCACCGTGCTGGCCCCTAGATTGGCAGTGTCGGTGACATCCAGCGCAAACACCGCACGCCCGCCAGAGCCCAATGAACCCAACAGGTAATTGCGCCAAGTAGCACCACCCGCACCCGGCGCATTGACAAAGGCATCTGCCTCCGACAGCGGGCCATCGACGAAATACTGGTGGTCCAGCAGTGCGGTGCCATAGGTTTTATCGCTTAATTTGGACAAGTTGGGGTAGACCGCGCGGGGCACATAGGCGAAGACCTCGCGGCCATCCTCAGCCGCCACGGCCCCCAGGGAGTCTTTGAATGCGTGGAGCATGCCGTCGTTGCTGCCGGCAAATAACACCGGGGTGCGCACGGCCTTTGCCGTGAGAAAAGCGGCATAACTGCTGCCGCCGGTGGTTAATGTGCCGTAACTCATGTTGACGGCGTCCTTGATCAACACCGGGTTGGAATTGATGAAATCACCCAGCGCCCCCTTGCGCTCACGAAAGGGCTGGCCATCGCCCTCCTTGCTACGGTCGCCGCGCAAAAAATTCACAAAGGAACTGGTGTAAGTCGCAGCGACACTGCCCAGAGCCGCTTGGTTCGACGCCCCCATGTCAGCCCAGGTGAACGGCGCCGACCGGGCTGGCGTGGTATCAGTGCGCCAGGTATGAATGTTGCGACTGGCGAAGGCCGGCAACCGGGCCTCGGCGGTCCAGGCTTGGGCAGCCGTCTGTCCACTGGCATCGAGCAGATAGGCCTGGATATCGCCGTTCCAGTCCCCTGTTCGATACAGAGGCACATATTTACGGTTACTGTCTTGCAGCGTCGTCGAGGCGGTGGCCACACCGGCTTCGCGCAATTCCCGTTGCAAGGCCTGACCAACCGAATCCCGGATCGCGGACGCCAATTCTGCCGGGTCCTTGGCACTGATGAAACTGCCCCGACTGTTCAGGGCTGCGTGCCACAGGTCGTCAATCTCATCGGTCCCCCAGCTCTTGGTGCCAGCCGTGAGAGCCGGCAGGTCCGTGGCTGGATCAGGGGCCCCACCGGGCAGCTTGTCGGGCCTGAGCGTGCCACGTACGCCCAGCCCCACAGTGAAATTGACCATGTGCTGCCAAAAAGCCGGGTTTTCAGCAGAGGGCACGACGTTGTTGATCAGGTCAGGGCGCAGGTCTTTTTTCCAATACTCCATGGCGTAATCAGCCAGCGTGTTGGCATTGTCGTCCTTGAATGGCCGTGTCGCCAGGTATTGGTAAGTGCGACCTGGCCCGGTAATGACCGAGCCATTGGTGTTGTCTGAATTTCCGACGGCTGTGGTCGTGGCGTTCCAGTAACCGTCGGTCACCATGATGTGATAGGCCCGCCGGCAGGACTTGTCGGCGGTGGCATTGACAGAACCCGGGTTATCGGTCCAGGGCCCCTTGTTATCGGCGCGGGAGTAGTACTGACCCACAGCCCGCATGGCGCCGGGAAGGGGAGTGCCACCATTGGCTGGCAGGGCGTACAGCCAGTTGAACAGGCTGGTCTTGGTAGCCGAGGTGAAGTCGCGTACGCCGGCCTGGATCACTGTGGTGTTGACACCGTCAATGCTGGTGCTGCTCGACTGATTAATTCGGCCCCAGCCGACACGGAAGGTGTCAGCAGACTCTGCAAAGGCCTCAACCAGCGCGCCTCGCGCCAGTAGATTGCGGGTGCGGTAGTAGCTGAACCAATTGGCAAAATTTTGCCGTTCCTCGGCCTGGCTGCAGCCGCCGGCGCCAACTGCCCCCGCACAATCGGTGCGCGCGGCCACTTTGGCAAAGGTCAGCTGTACATTGATCGAGTACTCGGTGTAGTTGGCAGGGGCGGTCGGGTCCAGGTAGGCGCCGGCTGCGTCTTTTTTGAGTCGGTAATACAGGCCTGGATCGTAGGACTCGGTGGCGCTGGTGCAATCGCTGCGGCTGTCCCGGTAGCACCAGGTGGCGGACAAATCACGGGAGTTGGTGAGGTTGACTGTGCCGCCGCTGACCGGATTCATCGGGTCGCGGTAGGCCGCTGCAACAGGGGAATTAGACTTGCGGCCGGCCGGCGTGATGCCGCTTGCGGCTGGCAGCGGGTAGGTGGCCAGCGCCCATGGCTGGTAGCGAACCTCTGGGTTGTAGTACACCGTGTTGGTGTCGGCCGCGCGCATGATTTTTTGCCGCCAGTTGGTGCTGCCGCGTTGGGCGGCAACTGTCCCTATGAAAAAACCGGCCAAAGTGGCGTTGTCGCCCGGATCCATGCTGACTGAATTGGTCCCCACCGGGCTGGCAACTGAAAAGCTGCCTGCGTAAATTGTCTCCTCGGGCATGTGCTGGAACATCATGGAGCCGGAATCGTCCATGGTCAGCATGATGTTGGGCTTGGCGCCCCCACCGTCGCGGCTGAGCAGCGGTTTTTGCGATGGTGCTTGCGCCAACACAGCCGTAGCCGACCACAGGCTGAGAGAGGTTAAAAGCGTCAGCAACACACCAAAGTCAGGGCTTGGGTTTGATTTCGACATGAGGCACCTCATCGTCAATCCAACAAGATAGTGGACTGCAACCAAACCACCGATCCCGCCGTGGTCACGCCACTGACGCCATCGGCTGTGTAGCCCGGACTGAAGCCGCGCGCAGTGATGACATAGGCCCGACTGCCATCAGCGAGCCCCTGTCGCTCCACCACACACTCCGGCAATCGGCTGGGCCTGAACGCACTGTCCTGGGACTTCACCCGCGCCTCGGGCAGGGTGGTTTTGGTCGCCGTAATGCCACCCGCGCCGGTCCAACTGGCGGCCTGGCCCCAGCCGGTCAACGCATCAGCAGTCCCCGCAGGCGTGGTGCTGATGTTAAGGTCAGCCAGGGTCGCCACCCGATCGGCGCTGGCCTTGAGCATCTCGGCTTCGCAATAGCGCAATGCGGCCTCTGCATATTGCTGCGCCAGGTTCTGCAACCTGATGTTGTTGGTGACCTTCTCACCAGACGTCGCATTGCGCATGGCGGCCGCCGAAGTCAGGCCAATGATCACCAGCATGATCAGCACAATGATCAAGGACACGCCAGTCTGCAGCGCTTGCGCAGACCGTGACGTGAAACGGACATCGAATGAGCGCGGCATAGGCGTCGGGGTCAACATGATCAAAACGCCATCTTGTTACGCAGCGTGGTGGTGCTGAAAAAAGCACGGCGCACAAAACCGTCGGCGCTGGTTTGCTGCGCTGAATCACAGTCCAGATAGGTCACAGTGTCTTCACTGTTGGCGAGCACCGACTCACTGCTGCGCATCAGCAGACAGACCCGAACGCTCAGCACAAGGCCCCAGTCACTGACGGCGTTCGCTCGCACATAACGAGCCACTGCGCGCGGGCTGGCAGCATTGGCCTCCCCGTACCAGACAGTCATGCCTTCCACGTTGTCCACCAGCGGTTGTCCTCCAGCGCCCTGCCGGCTGGCGCAATGCATCTCGGAGCGACCGCTGCTGCTGGTAGCCAGGTAATAGCGGTTGTAAGCCAGATAGAACCCCCCGGCATCTGCCAAGCCATTGCCCAAACAATCGGTGGGCACACCGGAAGCGGTGGGCACGCTGTTGGCAGCGTCAGCCTGGTAGACCACTTCCAGGGCGTCGCTGCCGCTGAGCGCGCAGGCCACTGCACCCGTGGTGGCCGGGGCCGCGAAGCCGGTACGGCACCCAAAAACCGGTCGGCTGGCATAGGTGCGGGTAAAGCTCAGGCCGTCAGCGGCCACACCAAGCGGAGCGGAAAAACCCGCCAGCAAGAGATCACGAGCGATCAGTGTCAGGGCCAGTTGTGCGTTTTCATTCATCTCGGCGTACGCGGCCTGCTGACGCCCGGTGGTACCTGCAGTGATGTAACTGACCAGCACGGCGCCGACCACCACCAAGCCGATCACCAGTGACACCATCACTTCGACGAGGGACAGGCCCTGCATGCGCTGGTAACGGACAGCGGCGTTCACAAATTGATCCTGAAGTAACTGCAGCGCATGCTGGCATCGTTGCCGCGGTTCAGGCCATCAGGGCACTCCATCGCCAGCGCTGGCGCCTCGTCGGGGGCGGCCACAGCCGGGTCGCGCCAGACCAACCACAGGTCCATGGCCGACTGGTCGGCCTGCCGCAACAGAAAAATCGAGCCCTGCGGCAACTGGTCGCGCACCAGTCGACGCCACTGCGCAAGGTCCAGGGCGGCAATGCCGTCCGGGGTGCAATTGCTCAGTGCCGTGGCACACAATTCCGCCGGCAGGACCGCGCGCGTGGCCTGTCCGGCAAAGTCAGTGTTGAAGTCATAGGCGCCTGCAAAAAAACCGGTGGCCGCCTGCGCGCCAGCAGACGGATTGCCCTTGTTGGCCCGCATACGCTCGCCCATGTCATTGGCCAGCTGGGTAGCGGTCGCGCGATATTGCGACATCTTGGTGTAACGGATCGAAGCGGCATTGACGCCGGCCAACGCCAGCAAGGCGACGGCAGAGATGACGATGGCCACCAGCACCTCGATCATCGAAAAGCCACGCTGGTGCGTCAAGTGCATGACTCCGTTCCTGCAGCTCGCAGCGAAGCGCGACCCTGGATGGACACACAAACCAAGCGTTTGAGGCTACTGGCACCGTCCCCGGTCGGGGTGATGATGAAGGTCTGGGTGGCACCACGGGCCATGCCAGTCGGTTGGTAAACAAAAAACGCTCGGTCATTGACGGGCGAGGTACTCGCCATCGCGGCGATTGAAGTGAGGGCGTCCTGCACGCGCAGCACCTCATCGCCCTGGTCCAGACTGCCGTCACCATCGGCGTCAACGAAGATGATCCAGCCGTCCTTCCAGCTGGCACCGTCGCTGCAGGCAGTGCTGGTCCTCGCGCTGCAAACACTGACCGTTCGCGACAGTTTGATCGCGGCAGAGCGGGCAAACCGCAGGTCGCTGACCAGGTTGTCCGCCGCAACCTGAACCGACCGCTTTAGGAGCAGTGTCCCAAAAGAGGGTGCGGCAATGGCGATCAGGATCACAGACACGGTCACTGTGACCATCAGTTCGACCAGGGTGAAGCCAGCATGGTGCAGACGCATGGTGCGAGCATAACGCCGATGGGGAGCGCCGGTACGTCAGCCCAGGGGGCAGGCCCGAACCGCCAGACGGTAGACTCGACAGCCAAAGCCACCGCCTTATTCGCCTATTGCCCCGCCTCGCCGCGACACCCTATGATCGAACATGCCCTTGAACTGGCTCGCCAAGCGAGGCTGGTCTGCCCGCCAAACCCGGCGGTCGGCTGCGTGCTGGTGGCGCCCGACGGCCAGATCCTCGGCAAGGGCCAGACCCAACGCACCGGCGCCGCCCACGCCGAAATCATGGCGCTGAACACAGCCCAGTCCCGCGGCCTGTCGGTAACCGGAGCGACCGCTTTTGTCACTTTGGAGCCCTGCGCCCATCAGGGCCGCACCGGACCCTGCTGCGACGCGCTGATCCGGGCTGGCGTTGGCAAAGTGGTGGCCTCGCTGGAAGACCCCAACCCGCGTGTCGCCGGTGCCGGTTTTGCCCGGTTGCGGGCAGCCGGCATCGAGGTGGTGGTCGGGCCGGGCGCTGAGGCCTCGCGGGAACTCAACATCGGGTTTTTCAGCCGCATGGTGCGTCAGCTGCCTTGGGTACGGCTGAAAGTCGCGGCCTCGCTGGACGGGAAAACCGCGCTCGACAACGGCACCAGCCAATGGATCACTGCCGAGGCGGCACGCACTGACGGTCATGCCTGGCGCGCCCGGGCCTGCGGAGTGCTGACCGGCATTGGCACCGTGCTGGAGGACGATCCCCAGCTCGATGTGCGCCTGGTGGCGACCGAGCGCCAGCCACCGCTGGTGGTGGTGGACAGCCGGCTGGAAACGCCGCTCGCTGCCCGTTTGTTCAATAGTCAGCGCAAGGTGCTGATCTACACCGCCTCAAATGACGCCAGCAAAATTCAGGACTTACAAGCCCGTGGCGCCACGGTGATTGCGCTGCCCGAGCCAACGTCGACTGGCCCCACCAAGGTGGACCTGGCCGCCATGCTGCGCGACTTGGCCAACCGCGAGGTCAATGAACTCCATGTGGAGGCTGGCCATAAACTCAACGGCTCCCTGGTACGAACCGGACTGGTCGATGAATTCCTGGTCTACCTGGCTCCCAAACTGATCGGGCAGGGTCGGGATATGGCCAATTTTGGTCCCTTAAGCGCGTTGTCAGAGGCCTTGCCCCTGGTGTTCCACTCGACCCAAATGGTGGGGCCGGATCTGCGCATCCTGGCCCGCGTCGCCGGTCGCGACACGTTCTGAATCGGGAAATTGCGCAGCCGCTCCGACCGAGCGGCCTATTCCCTGCGAAAATAACGGCATGTTTACCGGAATCATCACCGGCGTGGGGCGCATCGTCGCCGTCCACGCCCTCGGCAGCTCTTCTACCCATGGCAAACGCCTGAGCATCGAAACGCCTGCGGGCTACCTCGACGACGTTGGCCTGGGCGACAGCATTGCACAAAACCGCTGGCCTGACGGACACCGGTCCGATTAACCTGGAAAAAGCCCTGCGTGCCAACGACCGTTTAGGTGGCCACTTGGTGTCAGGTCATGTCGACGGCATTGGCCAGGTGACTCACTTTGCCCAGGTGGGAGAATCTTGGGAGTTGCGGGTGCTGGCGCCAAGCACGCTGGCGCGCTACCTCGCCTACAAAGGCTCTATCACGATCAACGGGGTGAGCCTCACCGTTAACCGCATTGCCGACCAGGCAGCGGGCTGCGAAATGAGCATGAATTTGATTCCGCACACCGTGACCCACACCGCGCTAGGCAGCTTGCGCGCGGGCTCTCGTGTCAACCTGGAAATCGACCTGATCGCGCGCTACGTGGAGCGCATGCTGAGCGCGCCGGTGGCCCAGCCTGTTGCCGGCTGAGCCCAGCCACCCTCCCCTTTTTTGTGAAAGACGTTGTATGACTGCCTTGCCACCTGTGGCCATTTCCCCGATTGAAGACATCGTGGCCGACATGCGCGCCGGGCGCATGGTGATTCTTGTCGACGAAGAAGACCGTGAAAACGAAGGCGATCTGGTGATCGCCGCCCAACATGTGACAGCCGAGGCCGTCAATTTCATGGCACGGTTCGGTCGTGGCCTGATCTGCCTGACCCTCACACGCGAGCGCTGCGAACGGCTGCAACTGCCACCCATGGCTTTGCGCAATGGCGACAAAAAAGGCACGGCTTTCACCGTCTCGATCGAGGCCGCAGAGGGGGTGAGTACCGGCATTTCGGCCGCCGACCGGGCCTGCACCGTGCTGGCGGCCGTGGCGCCGAATGCCCGTCCTGACGACCTGGTCCAGCCCGGCCACATTTTCCCGCTGCAGGCAGTTGATGGCGGCGTACTGATGCGCGCCGGCCACACTGAGGCCGGCTGTGACCTCGCTGCCATGGCCGGCTGCACCCCGGCTTCCATGATCTGCGAGATCATGAACGACGATGGCACCATGGCGCGCCTGCCGGACCTGCAACTGTTTGCTGCCGAACATGGCCTGAAGATCGGTACCATCGCCGATCTGATCGAACACCGCAGCCGGGTCGAGTCACTGGTCGAGCGGGTCGGCTCGAGGGTGCTGAACACGGCTTTTGGCGAATTCACGCTGCATGCCTTTCGCGACAAACCAGCCCAGGGCGTGCATCTGGCACTGGTCAAGGGCGAATGGACGCCAGACGAAGCCGTGTTGGCCCGCGTGCACGAACCAATGTCCGTGCTAGATGCCCTCGAGGTGAATCGTGTTATGCACTCGTGGAGCCTGGACGCCAGCCTGTCGCGCATTGCTGCCGAGGGCCGGGGCGTCGCGGTGCTGCTCAATTGCGGCGAAAGCGCGGCCCAACTGCTGGCCCAGTTCGACGGCACGGCACGCGCCAGCCATGGGCCCGAGCGTGGCCGCATGGACCTGCGCAGCTATGGCATTGGCGCCCAGATCCTGCGGGACTGCGGCGTGCGCCGCATGAACCTGATGGGCAACCCGCGCCGCATGCCGAGCATGGCCGGTTACGGACTCGAAATCGCCGGCTACATCACAAAATAACAAAGCAAGGACCCCCATGTTTGGCAACGACAGCGCAACGCTGGATTTCACCGACCGACGAATGAATGGCCGCTCACTGCGCATTGGCATCGTGCAGGCACGCTTCAATGAAGACGTTACCAACGCCCTGGCGCAGGCCTGCCGGGCCGAGCTGCTGGCACTGGGCGTGACCGAGAGAAATATCACGCTGGTGCAGGTGCCGGGTGCACTGGAAGTGCCGGTGGCTCTGATGGCTATGGCAGAAAAGCTCAAATACGATGCACTGGTGGCGCTGGGCTGCATCATCCGGGGCGAAACCTACCACTTCGAACTGGTGGCCAATGAGTCAGGTGCTGGCGTCAGCCGGGTGGCACTTGATTTTCAGTTGCCCATTGCCAATGCCATCCTCACCACTGAGGACCTGGCGCAAGCGGTGGCCCGGCAACACGACAAAGGACGCGACGCGGCCCGCGTCGCCGTCGAGATGGCCAATCTGCTGGACAGCATCTGATGGACAACAACAGTATCCGAAGCGCTGGCAACCGCCCACCCCGCCAAAGCCGCACTGGCCTGACCAGCACGGGCGCGCGCAAGGCGGGCAGCAAGTCAGGCCGTACCCGGGCCCGCGAGTTTGCCTTGCAGGGGCTCTACCAAAGCCTCGTCGGGCGCAACACACTGGAAGATATTGACGCCTTCACCCGAGACCTGGCCGGTTTTGCAAAAGCCGATACCCAGCACTTTGATGCCCTGCTGCAGGGCTGCGTGACGCAGTCTGAGGCACTGGATGCGCTGATCTTGCCCCTGCTGGACCGCAAAATGGCCGAGATCTCGCCTGTTGAGCGCGCCGTGATGTGGATCGGCGTCTTTGAGTTTCAGCACTGCCTCGATGTGCCCTGGCGCGTGGTGCTCAACGAGTGCATCGAACTGGCCAAGGAGTTCGGCGGCACCGATGGTCATAAATATGTCAATGCCGTGCTCAACGGGCTGGCGGCCAAACTGCGGGTGGACGAGGTCAACGCCGAACGCCACGCCCCCGGGCGATGAGGATCTCGGGCAGGGCGCAACGGATTGAGCCCTTCTATGTGATGGAAGTGGCCAAGGCCGCCGCGGCGCTGGCTCATGAGGCTGCGGGCAGCGAACGGCCGATGGTTTTCCTGAACATCGGCGAGCCCGATTTCACCGCCCCACCCCTGGTGAAGGCTGCCGCCGAGCGCGCCCTGCACGATGGCGCCACCCAGTACACCCAGGCCACCGGACTGCCGCGCCTGCGCGAACGCATCAGCGCTTGGTACTTAAGCCGCTTTGGACTGCAGGTACCGGCCAGCCGCATTGTGGTCACCGCCGGCGCATCGGCAGCCCTGCAACTGGCCTGCCTAGCCCTGATCGAAGCCGGTGACGAGGTCTTGATGCCCGACCCCAGCTACCCCTGCAACCGGCATTTTGTCAGTGCCGCTGACGGCCGCGCCGTGCTGATCCCGACCACCGCTGCCGAGCGCTTCCAGCTCAGCGCTGACAAAGTACAGGCCGCCTGGGGACCGCATACCCGCGGCGTTCTGCTGGCCTCCCCCTCCAACCCGACCGGCACCTCGATTGACCCGGCCGAGCTGCGGCGCATTCATCAGGTGGTCAGCGAACGCGGTGGCATCACGCTCATTGATGAAATCTACCTGGGCCTGAGCTTTGACGAGCGCTATGGTCAAAGTGCCCTCGCACTCGATGAGAACATCATCAGCATCAACAGCTTCAGCAAATACTTCAGCATGACGGGCTGGCGCCTGGGCTGGCTGGTGGTACCGCCAAAGCTGGTGGACGTGGTCGAACGGCTGGCGCAGCACCTGTTCATCTGCCCCAGCACTCTGGCCCAACATGCGGCACTGGCCTGCTTTGAGCCCGACAGCCTGGCCGAGTATGAGCGCCGTCGCGCCGAGTTCAAGGCCCGGCGCGACTACTTCATTCCGGCGCTGAATGCCCTGGGTCTGACGGTACCGGTGCTGCCGGACGGCGGTTTTTACGCCTGGGCCGACTGCACCGCATTGTTCCGCCAGTTGGGCGTGGCAGACAGCTGGGACGCATCGTTCGAGATCATGCGTCGAGCCCACCTGGCGGTCACGCCGGGGCGAGATTTCGGCGTGGCCGAGACCGGGCGCTTCATCCGGTTTTCCACGGCGAGCTCTATGGCCGCGTTGCAAACCGCAGTCGCCCGACTCCGTGTGCTGTGACCGTGAACCAGCGCGCACCCTTAAGCACTGAGTTCGTCTGGCCAGTCAGGGTCTATTGGGAAGACACGGACGCAGGCGGTATCGTGTTTTACGCCAATTACCTCAAGTTCTTTGAACGCGCCCGCACCGAATGGCTGCGTTCGCGCGGCATCAGCCAAGCCCAGCTGCGAGAGACCACCGGCGGCATCTTTGTGGTCAGCGACACGCAGCTGCGCTACCTCAACCCAGCCCGCCTGGACGACGAGTTGCTTGTCACAGCCCAGGCATTGGAAATTGGCCGCGCATCGCTGACAATACGCCAGCGGGCAGTGCGACACACCGCAGGTCGCCCGCTGCTGCTGTGCGAAGGCAGCATTCGCATAGGCTGGGTCGATGCAGCAAGCCATCGGCCAGCGAGAATTCCGTTAACCGTACTGGAAGCACTGACATGAACCAAGACCTCTCGATCCTGCACCTGGTGCTCAATGCCAGCCTCGTGGTTCAGCTGGTGATGCTCCTGCTGGTGGTGATCTCGGTCTCCAGCTGGGCCGCCATCTTCCGCAAACTATTTGCATTGCAACGGGTGGGCAAGCTCAACGACCACTTTGAGCGCGAATTCTGGTCAGGCACCAGCCTGAATGACCTGTTCGCAGCGGCCACCCAAAACGCGCGCGGCGCCGGCCCCATGGAGCGCATCTTTGCCAGCGGCATGCGCGAGTTTCAAAAACTGCGTGAAAAGCGCATCACCGACGCCTCGACACTGCTCGATGGTGCGCGGCGCGCAATGCGTGCGAGTTTTCAGCGCGAGATGGACGTGGTGGAAACCAACCTCTCGTTCCTGGCTTCAGTCGGTTCGGTTTCTCCCTATGTCGGCTTGTTTGGCACCGTCTGGGGCATCATGCACGCCTTCACAGGGCTGGCGGCGCTAGAGCAGGTGACGCTGGCCACCGTGGCGCCCGGCATTGCGGAAGCACTGGTTGCGACAGCTATCGGGCTGTTTGCCGCGATTCCGGCGGTGGTCGCCTACAACCGCTTTGCCCGCGACATTGACCGGGTCGCCATCAAACTGGAGACCTTTATCGAAGAGTTCTCAAACATCCTGCAACGCAACCTGGGCGCCCAGTCGGCGTCCAGTCGCTGAAAGGGGCTGCACATGCCTGCCATGGTCAGCCGCGGTCGCGGTCGCCGCACCATCAGTGAGATCAATATGGTGCCCTTCATTGACGTGATGCTGGTGCTGCTGATCATTTTCATGGTCACGGCGCCACTGATCACCCCCAGTGTGATCAACCTGCCCAAAGTCGGCAAGGCTAGCAAACAGCCGGATCTCGTGGTGCAGATCGTGATCGGCGAGGGCGACGCCCTGGAGCTCAAGATCAAGGACAAAACCAGCAAACCAGCGCTTAAAGATCTGGCCGCAGCGGTGCGTCTGGCCCAGGCCGGCGCCAGCAACTCGGCCGTTGTGATCAGCGCCGATCGCAACATCAAGTACGAGTCGGTCGTCAAGGTGATGGACACGCTGCAACGCGCCGGGGTGCAACGCGTGGGCCTCTCGGTGCAACTGGTTAACTAGGTACAACGCCGTGCCCGTTGCGAAGGAACGCCTGGAATTCGCGCCGCCTCGGCAGCCGGACCAACTGCGCTCGTTTGGCCTGGCCGTGCTGGCGCACGTGCTTCTGCTGGCAGCGCTGACATGGGGCGTGAGCTGGAAACGGCAAAATCCCACCATCGGTGCCGACGCTGAATTGTGGGCTGCAGTGCCCAAGGAAGCAGCGCCAAAGGTGGTCGAGGCGCCGCCGCCCCCTGAGCCCGCGCCAATCCCTAAGTTTTTACCCAAAATCACACTTCCGC
>RFWA01000410.1 GCA_009922295.1 Betaproteobacteria bacterium | reverse complement strand
GACCTGGTGGGACAGTACATCGGCCACACGGCACCCAAGACCAAAGAGGTGCTCAAGCGCGCCATGGGCGGGGTGCTGTTCATTGACGAGGCCTATTACCTGTACCGGCCCGAAAACGAGCGCGATTACGGCCAGGAGGCGATTGAGATCCTGCTGCAGGTGATGGAGAACCAGCGCGACGACCTGGTGGTGATCCTGGCCGGCTACAAAGACCGCATGGACACCTTCTTCCAATCCAACCCTGGCATGAGCTCGCGGATCGCCCACCACCTGGATTTTCCCGACTACGCGGTGCCCGAGCTGCAACAAATAGCCGGCCAAATGCTGGCACAGCAAAACTACCGTTTCGGCGACGGCGCTGCCGAGGCTTTCGAGCGCTACCTGCAGCTGCGGCTGCAGCAGCCCCACTTTGCCAACGCCCGCAGCGTGCGCAACGCGCTGGACCGGGCCCGGCTGCGCCAGGCCAGCAGGCTGTTTGCCGACCGCGAGCGCCAGCTCAGTGCTGACGACCTCAGCACCATTGCCGCCTCCGACATCCTGGCCAGCCGGCTGTTCCAGGCCTGAACCTTCATCGAGAACTACCATGCTCCAAGCCCTAATTTTTGATGTGGACGGTACCTTAGCCGACACCGAGGCCGCCCACCGCGCGGCCTTTAACCAGGCATTTGACCAAGAAGGCCTGGACTGGCACTGGGACGAGGCGTTGTACACCCAACTGCTTGACGTGTCCGGCGGCAAGGAGCGCCTGACGCACTACTGGACCCAGCGCCACCCCGAAGTGCGTGACGTGGACGGCGCCGGCGTGCGCGACACCATTGCCCGGCTGCATGAGCTCAAAACCGCCGCCTATGAGGCCATGGTGAACGACGGCGCGGTCAGCCTGCGCCCCGGGGTGCTGCACCTGATCGACGCCGCCGGCCGGGCAGGTCTGCACCTGGCAATTGCCACCACCACCTCGCCGGTCAACATTGCCGCGCTGCTGCGGGGGGCCATCGGCACCGACTGGCGGCAGTTTTTTGGCATTGTGGAGGACGCCTCCACCGCCGCTGTCAAGAAGCCGCACCCGCAGGTCTACCTGCAAACGCTGCAGCGGCTGCAACTCCCCGCTGCAGCCTGCCTGGCCTTTGAAGACTCGGCCAACGGCCTGCGTGCAGCAACCGGCGCCGGCTTGGCCACAGTGATTACGCCAACCCAATTCACGGCTGACCATGATTTCAGCGCTGCGCTCAAGGTGCTGCCCAACCTGCAAGGCGTCACAGTCGCCGACCTGCAGGCCTGGCACGCGCTCACAACACCCTAGCCACGGCCTGACCCTCGGAGAACCACCATGCCACTGTCCGGCCGCTCAACACTGACCCAGTTTCTGATCGAGGAGCGGCGCCGTTTTCCCGATGCCAGCGGCGATTTCAACGCCCTGCTGCTGGATGTGGCGCTGTGCTGCAAGGCCATTGCCCGCGCCGTTGCTTTTGGCGAACTCGGTGGGGCCATGGGCAACCACGCGGCTGAATCGGGCGGCAGCGTCAATGTGCAGGGCGAGACACAAAAAAAGCTCGACGTCCTGTCCAACGACATCTTCATCCGTCGCACCGAATGGGCCGGCCACCTGGCGGGCATGGCCTCGGAAGAAATGGACGCCCCTTACCAGATCCCGGCCCAGTTGCCACGTGGCAAGTACCTGCTGGTGTTCGATCCGCTGGACGGCTCCAGCAATATCGATGTCAATGTGACAGTGGGTAGCATCTTCTCGATCCTGCGCGGTCCGGACACTGGTCGTGATGTGACCGAGGCCGACTTTCTGCAGCCCGGTACCCGCCAGGTGGCGGCCGGCTACGCACTGTATGGCCCGACCACTATGCTGGTGCTGACTGTGGGCAACGGGGTCCACGGCTTCACGCTCGACCCCAACCTGGGTGAATTCATGTTGACCCATCCGGGCATCCAGGTGCCGGCCGAGACCCAGGAATTTGCCATCAACGCCTCCAACAGCCGGTTTTGGGAGGCGCCGGTGAAACGCTACGTGGACGAGTGCCTGGCCGGCAAAACTGGCCCACGCGGTAAAGACTTCAACATGCGCTGGATCGCCAGCATGGTGGCCGAGGCGCACCGCATCCTGATGCGCGGCGGGGTGTTCATGTACCCGCGCGACACCAAAGACGCCGAGCCAGCACCGGGCGCACCGCCGTGCTGGGGGTGCAACCCACAGCGCTGCACCAGCGCATCGGGCTCGTGTTTGGCTCCCGCAATGAGGTGGAGCGCATCGAGCGCTACCACGCCGAACCCGAAGCCGTGGCGCAGCACAACCCCCTGTTCACCGAGCGCAGCCTGTTCCGGGACTGAGCAAGCCCATTGACTGACCACTGAAAGCGCCCCATGTCTGAACGCCACCCCATCATCGCCATCACCGGCTCCAGCGGCGCCGGCACCACCTCGGTCACGCGCACCTTTGAGAACATTTTCCGGCGCGAAGGGGTCAACGCCGCCATCATCGAGGGAGATAGCTTTCACCGCTTTGACCGCAAGGAGATGAAAAAAAGGGCGGCTGAGGCAGAGCGCGCCGGCAACAAGAACTTCAGCCACTTCGGCCCCGAAAACAACCTGTTTGCTGAGCTGGAAACCCTTTTTAGCGACTATGCGGGTAGCGGCAGCGGCAAACGCCGCAAGTACCTCCACGACCAGGACGAAGCCGCTCCCTACCAGCA
>RFWA01000409.1 GCA_009922295.1 Betaproteobacteria bacterium | reverse complement strand
CGGCGTGCTGGCCGAGATTCTGGTGGGTGATGGCGGCACGGTCGTTGCCGATCAGCTGATCGCCCGTATCGACACCGAAGCCCGCGCGGGGCTGGTTGCCCCGGCAGCCGCATCAGCTGGGGCACCCGTTACGACGGCTGCCCACGCCGCCTCGATGGCGGGCGTCGCCATGCCGGCAGCCGCCAAGCTGATGGCCGATAACCAAATGGCGACCGGGACTGTGACGGGTACCGGCCGCGATGGTCGTGTCACCAAGGGCGATGTGTTGGGAGCGATGACCACCGCATCAACAGTTGCACCTGCGCTTGCTGATGCTCCTAAAATAATAGCTGCATCTGTAGCGCCAGCAAGGGCTGCAGCCACATTTTTGCCTCAAGTGGCAGTGTCTACCGCCGCGTCGGTTGAGCGCCCGGAGCAGCGCGTGCCGATGAGCCGTTTGCGTGCCCGCGTCGCGGAGCGCCTGTTGCAGTCGCAATCCACCAATGCCATTCTGACCACCTTCAACGAGGTCAATATGGCGCCTGTGATGGAAATGCGCAAGCGCTTCCAGGATAAGTTTGAAAAAGAGCATGGCGTCAAAATCGGCTTCATGAGCTTCTTTGTCAAAGCAGCGGTCCATGCACTGAAGAAATACCCGGTGCTCAATGCATCGGTCGATGGCAATGACATCGTCTACCACGGCTATTTTGACATCGGCATCGCTGTAGGCTCGCCGCGTGGTCTGGTGGTGCCTATTCTGCGCAATGCCGACCAGATGAGTTTTGCCGACATCGAGAAAAAAATTGCCGAGTACGGCGCCAAGGCGCGCGACGGCAAGCTGGGTATCGAAGAAATGACGGGTGGCACCTTCTCGATTTCCAATGGCGGCGTTTTTGGCTCCATGCTGTCTACCCCTATCATCAACCCGCCTCAGTCGGCCATCCTTGGGGTTCACGCCACCAAGGACCGGGCCGTGGTGGAAAACGGTCAGGTGGTGGTGCGTCCGATCAACTACCTGGCCATGAGTTACGACCACCGCATCATCGATGGCCGTGAGGCTGTACTGGGCCTGGTGGCCATGAAGGAGGCGTTGGAAGACCCCGCCCGCCTTCTGTTTGATATCTGAAGGCAGCATGAGCATGAGCAAATCATTTGACGTGGTGGTGATCGGGGCCGGCCCAGGCGGCTATATTGCCGCCATCCGCGCCGCGCAACTCGGGTTCAGCGTCGCCTGCATTGACGAATGGTCCAACAGCAAGGGTGGACCAGCGCCTGGAGGTACGTGCACCAATGTGGGCTGCATCCCATCAAAGGCTTTGCTGCAGTCTTCCGAATATTTCGAGCAGGCAGCGCATCATTTCGGCGATCACGGCATTGGCGTGACCGGTTTGAGTCTGGATCTGGCCAAGATGATTGGCCGCAAGGACACCGTAGTCAAACAGAACAACGACGGTATTCTGTTTTTGTTTAAGAAAAACAAAGTCAGCTTCTTTCACGGTCGTGGCGCATTTGTCGCGGCTGTCGAGGGCGGCTACGAGATCGCGGTGACCGGCTCAGCGCCTCAGTCGCTGCTGGCCAAGCAGGTGATTGTGGCTACCGGCTCGCGGGCACGTGAACTGCCAGGGACACCCTTTGACGAGCAGCAGGTGCTGTCGAATGAGGGGGCCCTGGCCCTGGATGCGGTGCCTAAGCGCTTGGGCCTGATCGGTTCAGGTGTTATTGGCCTTGAAATGGGTTCAGTCTGGCGCCGCCTGGGGGCGACTGTTACCGTACTTGAAGGTTTGTCCACTTTTCTGGGGGCCGTGGATGAGCAAATTGCCAAGGAAGCCAAGAAGGCATTTGACAAGCAGGGCCTGAAGATCGAACTTGGCGTCAAAGTTGGGGCGATCAGCCTCACGGCAGCTGGGGTCAGCATTGCCTACACCAATGCCAAAGGAGAGCCTCAGCAGCTTGTTGTTGACAAACTGATTGTGTCGATCGGGCGGGTAGCCAATACCGTCGGCCTGAATGCGCAGGCCGTCGGGCTCCAACTCGATGAACGCGGTGCGGTGGTGGTCGATAATGAATGCCGCACTAATTTGCCGGGGGTATGGGCTGTGGGCGATGTGGTGCGTGGTCCGATGTTGGCTCATAAGGCCGAGGAGGAGGGCGTGGCGGTGGCAGAGCGCATGGCCGGCCAGCATGGCCATGTCAACTTCAACACGATTCCTTGGGTGATTTATACCAGCCCCGAGATCGCGTGGGTCGGGCAGACCGAGCAGCAGCTCAAGGCGGACGGTCGCGCTTACAAGGCTGGCACGTTCCCGTTTCTGGCGAATGGTCGGGCCCGCGCGCTGGGCGATACGACCGGCATGGTCAAGATGCTTGCGGACGCGGTGACCGATGAAATTCTTGGTGTCCATATTGTTGGCCCCTTGGCCAGCGAATTGATCGCCGAGTGCGTGGTCGCAATGGAGTTCCGCGCCAGCAGCGAAGATCTGGCGCGCATTTGCCATGCGCATCCCTCGCTCAGCGAGGCCACGAAGGAAGCCGCGCTGGCAGTTGACAAGCGCACCCTCAATTTCTAGGGTAGGCGCGCCAATTGTTGCCGGTCTCCATCGCCTACCAGCGCGAGTTGCAGCTGCGCGGGTACGCCAGTGATCCAGCTCAACTGCGAGCGGTTGCCGCTTTGGAGCGATGTGCTGCGGAGTGGCGGGAGTACAAGGAAAAGCGGTCAAACG
>RFWA01000408.1 GCA_009922295.1 Betaproteobacteria bacterium | reverse complement strand
GTGGGCACTGACGCCATCGTCGGACTGCGCCTGAACAGCGACGATGGCATGCAGGGCGGACTGGGTCCTGTGGAGTGGGCTGAAATTGCGAAGCACCTGGCAGCCACGGGCAAGCTGGACTACATCTCTTGCTCCCAGGGTACCTACCTGAACCGCATGATGATTTACCCGACCTCGCCTGAGGAACACGGTTTTCAGATGGCCGCGACGCGCCAGGTCAAGGCGAGCATTGATTTGCCGGTGGTGGGGGTGGGTCGCATCACAACACCGGATGAGGCCGAAGCCATTTTGCGCGCGGGCGACTGTGATTTTGTCGGTATGACGCGTGCCCTGATCGCCGATGCCTTTTGGGTCCGCAAAGCCGAGCAGGGACATGCCGACAAAATCCGCCCCTGCGTGGGTGCCAACTGGTGCATGGAATCCATTTTTGCGCACGCGCCGATTGCCTGTATCCACAACCCCTCAGTGGGGCGCGAAAAACAACTGTCGGAGGAGCAGGTCATTCCGGTTGCAACGGCCCGAAACATTGCGGTGGTGGGTTCAGGGCCGGCTGGTCTGCGGGCCGCACTCACGGCCTCGCGGCGCGGACACAAGGTGACCTTGATCGAGCGCTCCAGCGAGCTTGGTGGCCAGGTCGCCTGGATGGGACGGGTCCACAGCGCCCGCGAGCTTGCCGATACTGCGGGTTGGTTGATCGCTCAGCTGCGCGATACCGACGTCGAGATCTACCGCGACAGCGAAGCCACGGTGGAACTGCTGACCGAGGCCGGGTACGACGCTGTGATTGTGGCGACTGGCGCCACTCAACTCAAACATGGCTGGTCGCCCCTGCAGCCGGCGCGTTGGGATGGGCCGGAGATGGCCGGTGCCGGGCAAACTTGGGTGTACTCTTGTGGCGAGGTGCTGGGCCTCACCCAGCCTTTGCGCGATGGCAAGGCCACGGGCAAAGCCGGTCGGGCCGTGGTGGTCGACACACTCGGCGCCCGCCAGGGCGTGCTAACCGCTGAATACCTGGTCCGCGCGGGTTGGCAGGTCCAATTTGTCACCCAGCTGGGGCAAGCCGCTCCTAATTTGGCAGCCAGCCGTGACTGGGGGAAGGCCTACGGCAGCTTGCGCCGATTGGGCGTTGTATTCACCACCGACCATGACTTGACCAGCATTGGCGAACACAGCGTCAGTTTTCTGGACGTCTTTACCAAAGAGCCCAAGACGATTGCCGACGTGGACGCCCTGGTGTTGGTCAATGGCGCTGTGGCGCAAAACCGCCTGTTCCATGAGTTGCGCAGTGCCCGCAAAGACCTGGAGGTTCACCTGATTGGTGATGCGCTGGCGCCGCGTCGCATCAACGATGCCATTTTCGAGGCCGAACTGGTGGCCCGAAAAATCTAAAACCCCTGACCTACAACCCGAGCCGGAGAAATAGCCATGAGCCCTGAAGGTAAAAAAGAACTCGACAAAATCCGCAAAGTTCGCGGCTACACCTTGCCGGTGCACGACACCCTGGCTGACCTGAACCCGGAATTTTTGCGACGTTACGGCGACTTGGCCTCGCACGTGCTGTTTGGGCCAGCCGAGGGCCGCGCGCTCGATCTCAAGACCCGCTTTCTGGTGCTGATCGGCGTGACCACCGCGGTCAAGGGTGACCCTGAAGGCATGGAATGGAGTGTGGTTCGCGCCTTGAAGGCCGGCGCCACCTGGGACGAGGTGCGGGAGGCCGCATTTATGGCCGCGTTGCCAGCAGGTATCCCCGCCTTTGAAAAGGCCTGTTTGACCTTCAATTTGCTGGAGAAGAACAAAGGTATGGTCCCTCAGGATGTCAGTGTCGTTAAGGCGGCCAAAAAGCCCAAGGCTGCCAAAAAGACGGCAGCATCGAAATCAGCCACGGCCAAGTAAGCTGCGCAGCACCATGTCTAATGCGAAGAGTACCCCCCGCGTGCGCCGCGCTGTGGTGGTGGGCGCTTATGGCGGAATAGGCGCAGCCACGGTGAGCCGCCTGACGGCCGAAGGCTGGGATGTCGTCGCGATGGACCTGCCCCAAGCTGCGCCCGCCCTGAGTGGCGCAGCGCTGGTGCTGGGCATTGACTTGGCCGACCCGGCCTCGATTGCCCGGGGCTTTGAAGCGCTTGCCGCGCGCGTGGCGCAGCACGGCCAGATCGATCTGCTGGCCGTTTGCTCCGGCATCGTCGACACAGAAAAGGTTGCGTCGGTCACACTGGCCCACTGGCAGAACATGCTGGCAACCAACCTCACCGGGCCTTTTTTGTGTTGCCAGCACAGTTACCCGCTGCTGCGAGATGGCGGGCGTATCGTGTTGCTGGGCTCGTTGGCAGGCCGTACGGGCGGCGTCCTCACGGGTGCCGCTTACGCAGCCAGCAAGGGCGGTTTGGAAAGTCTGGCCAAGTCCATGGCGCAGGAGTTGGCGGCTCGGGCCATCACCGTTAATGTGATCGCGCCAGGTGCCATTGAAACGCCCATGCTGCGCGCCCATTCGGCGGAACGCAAGCAGGGCATGGCCGCGTCGACGCCACTCAAGCGACTGGGGCAGCCAGAAGAAATAGCGGGCGCTATTGCTTACCTGGCCAGCGCCGATGCTGGTTTCATCACGGGCACCGTGATGCACATCAACGGCGGCATCCGGATGGATTGAGCGCCAATCGGGCCGCTCCATGTTTGGAAACTCTTCGATGTCCACAGCCGCTG
>RFWA01000407.1 GCA_009922295.1 Betaproteobacteria bacterium | reverse complement strand
GACGGCTTGGGTGATGCCGCCCAGCGTGTCAAAGTAGTTGTCCACCGTGGTGACGCCCAACTCCACTGAATCCAGATTTTGATAGGTCAGTTGCACATCTGCCAAGGCCGTTTGCAACAGCGCCGTTTGCTGGACGGCACGGCCGGTTCGGCCATAGGCAAAGCCCTTGCGGCGTTTGTAGGTTTCTGCCAACTCGCCCTCGTCCGTCCAACGACTGCTTTCCACGAGGTTGTTGACGTTGGCGCCATAGGCGCCTTCGGCATTTCCATACACGCGCAAAGAGGCAATCTCCAGAGTACAGCCATGCTCTAGCTGATAGGCCAGCGAGTGTTTGCGTACCCAGTTCATCTCCAGCGGTTCGTCCGCCGAAGCGGCCAGAAAAGCGGCCTCAGCCAGAAGTTTGATTTGCAAGGGCATCAGGTCACGGAAAATGCCCGACAAGGTGATCACCACATCGATACGGGGGCGACCGAGTTCGGCCAGTGGAATCAGGCTGGCGCCAGCAATGCGGCCGTAGCTGTCAAAACGGGGCAACGCCCCCATCAGGGCCAGCGCCTGGGCAATGGGAGCCCCTTCGTTTTTCAGGTTGTCACTGCCCCACAGCACCATGGCAATGGATTCGGGCAACGGGTTGCCATCAGCGCAGTGGCGCTCAATCAGCAGTTCGGCTTGAGCCTTGCCATCACGCACAGCCATGGCGCTGGGGATTCTGAAGGGATCAAAACCGTGGATGTTGCGGCCGGTGGGCAGGACTGCCGGCGTGCGCAGTATGTCGCCACCGGGTGCCGGGCGAATGTAGCAAGCGTCCAAGGCCCGCAGCAGAGCAGGCACCTCGGTATCCACCGCCAACAAGGCCTGAGGCTCGACCAGCTCACGCAACACGCTCAGTGAAGCATGGTTGGAGGGCAGCCCGGCAGCGCTCAGCGCACGCTCTGGCGTTTGACCCTGGACCAGCGCCTCAACCGCCATGCGTTCGAGATTCACGCCGTGGTTAGCCTCCGCCATGGCCAGCAGCATGTCGACGCGCTGCGCAGGGCTGGGTGCCCGGCCTGTCACATGCAGGCCGTGCGGAATGAGGGTGTACTCAAGCTCCAGCATTTCTTTGGCTAGACGCACCATCTGCTGGTCTAAGGCCTCCCCCATCGCGGTGCCCCATACCGGTTCGGCAGGGACAAGGTCGAGCTCTGCGGCTTGCGCCTGGATAACAACCGCCAGGGCTGCGCGCTCGCTGTTGCCACGCTCCAAACCGCGCCAGCGCTGCAGGGATGACTTGAGGTCATTCAAGCCCTTGTACAAACCGGCTTGGGCAATCGGTGGGGTCAGGTAACTGATCAGGGTTGCGCCCGAGCGGCGCTTGGCGATAGCCCCTTCAGAGGGGTTGTTCGATGCGTACAGGTACACATTGGGCAAGTCGTCAATCAGGCGGTCGGGCCAGCAGGTGCCGCCCATGCCAGACTGCTTGCCGGGCATGAATTCAAGCGCACCGTGGGTGCCGAAATGCAGAACGGCATGCGCTTTGAAATCTTCGCGCAGATAGCGATAGAAGGCAGAAAAGGCGTGGGTGGGTGCGAGTCCTTTTTCAAACAATAGGCGCATCGGATCACCTTCATAGCCAAAAGAAGGCTGCACGCTGATCAGAACATTGCCAAACTGCTTACCCAGCACAAAGATGGCGCTGCCATTGCTCAATTGGCGACCGGGTGCGGGGCCCCACTGGGCCTCGATTTCTTTCAGCCAACGCTCGCGCTTGACATGCTCGTCGGCGCTGATAAGCGCGTGCACGTTGGCGTCGGCACCGTGCTGTGAGGCATTGCCCTGCAGCAATGCGTCGCGCAAATCATCCACACTGGCAGGCAATTCCACTTGGTAACCCTGCACACGCATCGCACTCAGGGTATGCCACAGCGACTCGAAAACCGACAGGTAAGCTGCGCTGCCAATATTGCCTGCGTTGGGAGGGAAGTTGAACAACACAATGGCGACTTTTCGGTCCTGCCGCTGGCTGCGTTTCAAGGCCACCAATTTGCTCACCCGAGCAGCCAGCATGATGGCCCGCTCAGGACAGGAATGCATGTCTTGTGCGTTATGGCTCTCACCAAAGGTGCAGGCATGGTGGCAACCGGTGCAAGTAACCCCAGCAGCACCAGGGCGTCCGCCAAAAACAATCGGGCCGGTCGATCCGTCCAGTTCGGGAATGGCCACCATGATGGTGCTCTCCACTGGCAACAGGCCCCGGTCCGAAGCACCCCACTGGTCCAGGGTTTGAAACTCAACCGGGTGCGCCGCAACATAGGGCACATCGAGCTTGGCCAACACCTCTTCGGCTGCTTTGGCGTCGTTGTAGGCGGGCCCTCCCACCAGTGAGAATCCGCTCAGCGACACCACCGCATCCACGGTGACCTGGCCATTCTTCATGAAAAACGCATCAATAGCGGGACGCGAGTCAAGGCCGGAAGCAAATGCAGGAACAACACGCAGGCCACGTGCCTCCAGGGCTGCAATCACGCCGTCATAGTGCGCTGCGTTGCCCGACAACAAATAAGAGCGCAACAGCAGGATACCGACTGTCCCCTTGACCTCACCCGATGCCGGCATCGGCAGCGCATGGGCGTCTTCGCTGTAACGCCCTGCCATGCGCGGGTGGTAAACCCCGACTTCGGGGTAGTCGACAGGTGGCGCGACCTTGACCGAACCACGCAATGACTTGCGCGCGCC
>RFWA01000406.1 GCA_009922295.1 Betaproteobacteria bacterium | reverse complement strand
CCCCGGTGGCCGCATAGATCGAGGTAATGAACAGAATCGCCTGCGCATTGGAGAGGGCCGTGACCAACCCCAGGACCGCGGTGCGCCGGTAATCAGCCGGCGTGTCGCCCGCCTCGCCGGGTGTGGGGGCTGACAGGGGGCCACCCGTACGAGCACGGCGGATCAGCTTTGAGCCAACCCACATCAGGTACAGCCCGCCAAAGATATTGACGCCTGAACGCAACCACGGAAAAGCCGCCAGAACCGCCGCCCACCCCACCAGCGCCAGGCTGGCCAGCAGCGCAATGCCAGCCAAATTGCCCAGAATAGCAAAGACCACGTGTGCCGGCCGCCGGGTTAGCGCCACATGCGTCACCATCAGCACGTTCGGGCCAGGCGACGGCACCACCGCCAGCCACAACAACGTGAATGAAGTCAGAACCGAAAGATCAAGGTGCAGCGGCATTCAGAGTTTCGCCAAGACGTAGGCCACGATGCCATTGGCATGCCCATGGCCCAGGCCATGTTCGGTCTTTAGCCAATTCACGATCTCCATGTGCTTCATGCTGGACCTTTGATTTTTTCTGGTGTAGCCATGATGTGCTCCGTTCGAGGCCGTTTGTATCGCAGGTATTTGCCGCGGTTTCAGCTTTTTACTTCAACCCAAGATATTAGAACAACTGCCGTGGACGAGGTTGTGGAGTAGTTCAACTTTTACAATTTAAAGAGACGTCATTCACCGTTGGGCTACGCCGGCCCAATGGCATTTGAGCAACGCTGAACAGGTGGCTGGATCTATTTACTGACCAAAATTTGGCGCCGTGAAGAGGATGCCTAACTGGTTAGCCACGCGGCCACAGATTCTGGTTTGGGCGGTCCGACTGGGTTTGTGCTGGGGCAATGCAGCACCCAGCGCGACTTGAGCGGCGCGGGGCGTCAAGCGTCGCGCGCCATGGACGCTTGGCCGCATGAGCACTGGCCCTCGCGCTCAACCCATGTACCAACCGCCAGTGACCAATATGGTTTCTCCGGTAACAAAACTTGCCGCATCACTGCACAGGAATGCGACAACGCTTGCAATTTCTTCAGGCTTGCCCAGCCGCTTTAAAGGTGTGCGGCTGACGATCTCTTCGCCTTGTGTTGCGATATTTCTGGCGATCATCGGCGTTTCAATTGAACCTGGCGAAACCGCATTCGCTCTGATCCTTGGACCAAGTTCCTTGGCCAGTGTCCGAGTGAATGCCAGAATCGCGCCCTTGGTCGCGCCGTAGTGCCCATGCGTAATGCTGCCGCCAAGGTGAGCTGCCTGAGACGCCATATTGACGATGGAACCCCCATCGCTCATCACGGGAATGGCCTGCCGCACAATGTAGAAGACGCCATTCAGGTTGACGTTGATGGTGCGCAACCATTGCTCGTCAGCCATGTCCTCGATGAGATTTTCATCGTAGATCCCCGCGCAGGGAACCAGAAAGTCAATTTTCCCGAACCGTGACATGCATGAGTCGACCACAGCTTTCGCATCAGCCGACTGGCCCGCCTCGTATTTCATGCTGGCAACGCGCGCACCCGATGGATCCATCTTTGCCGCAAGCTCCGCAACCAAATTCGCGTTCAGATCGGCCAAAAACACCGATGCCCCGCAATTGAAAAAATACTCTGCTGTCGCTCTTCCGATCCCACTTGCGGCGCCCGTGACGAGCAGCACTTTTTCTTCGAAGTCGAACATTTCTGTATCCTATTAAGGTGTCTAACGCCGCTTACTAATTTACATCGACGAATTCGCACAACTGACGGCTATCGCTACAAGTGGGGACCCCCGGTCGCCTGCAAGCCGGCCATTTACTCTGGGCTGCCAGACCACTCCAACTCAGGACCGCCAGTCATTATGCTTGGACGCACGGCCGGATCACTCAGTGCTTGGCGACAAGGCCGCACAGCTACTCGCGTTGGGCAAAAAAATGGATCGTTCAGGTGCTGCGTTGGTCGTTACGCAGGCCGCGCCAAGACTGGCATGGCGTGTTTAGTGGCCGGCTCAGCCTGCCCACCGAGCTGGGCCCGTGCTCGGGCAAAGCATTCAATTCCTGCAGGTAGTACGACCCCAGTCTGGGCAGACTCCGTCCATATATGGCTTGTCACTTCAACGGCGTTGGGGTCGTCGTAGCAGCCACGCGAGATGGCGCGAAGGTCCGGCCAGCGCTCAAAGGTCAGGCCAACGGTCGTACCGCAGGATGGGCAAAAATGAACAAAGACCTTTTTCTGGCTACCCTCTGACACGTGCTCGTACCGTTTAAGTTCTCCATCATTGAACCGGACGGCATCCATGGGGAAAATCGATTCAGCGAAGAAAGAGGTACCCGTCACGCGTTGACAAAATGTGCAGTGGCAGGCAAACGTGCGCAGGGGCGGCTGACTGGCAGTGAAACGAACTTTGCCGCAAAGGCAGCCACCTTCAAGTACAACGGGCATGGTGTCCAGTCTCCTGGGTGTGTGATGGTGAGTACAGTGAATGGCGCCTGCGAACTTGGAGTCGTGTCACTGACTCGTTTGGCACGACCTTGGTGTAAGTCCCCGCGAAGTCAAAGTCAAAGCTGCCGTCTTTGGCCTCCATGCGCGATGCAAATTCTCCACCCACCCGCAGGTCCACGGTAGCTTTGGTGGTGTGCCAATCATCAGACGCAGCATTCCACTGCGTGATGGCTTCTGGCGTTGTGTAGGCGTGCCAAACTTTGGCGACAGGC
>RFWA01000405.1 GCA_009922295.1 Betaproteobacteria bacterium | reverse complement strand
GATCAGACCAGACGCGCCAGCGCCGCCATGGCGCCAGCAACATCCTGCTCGGTGTTGTAGAAGTGGGGCGCAACGCGGATCAAGGGGCCGCGCGCTGAGACGATGAAGCCGGCGCTCGCCATGTGCCGCTCTATGGCGGCCGAGTCCTTGACACGGATGGCCGTGTTGGACCCTTTGCGGCTTGGGTCAAGCGGACTGGCAATGGGTAGCTTGTGTCGCTCGGCCTCGCGCAGGGCCACCGCCGACAGTTGCTCGATGTACCCTTCCACTTGCGCCATGTCCAGCGTGTTGAGCAGGGCCATGCCAGCACAAGCGCCCGCCCCGACAATATAGGGCGGTGTACCGGTGTCAAAGCGACGTGCCCCCTGGGCATAGTCCAGCGTGCGGATGTCAAAAGCGAATGGGTTGATCCGGCCAAACCAGCCGGTATTGCTCGGCTTGAGCTGCTCGGCGACCGACGGGCGAACGTACATGAAGGCAATACCCGGGCACCCCAGCAGGTATTTTTGGGCACCGCAGACCAGCATGTCGATGTCGTCTCGCTGGACATCGATCTGCATCACGCCGGCCGACTGGTAGGCGTCGACAAACAACAGCGCACCCTGGGCCCTGGCCAGCTTGGCAATGGCGCCTATGTCTTGCTTGAAACCGTTTGAATACGAAACCTGCGAGACCGAGACCAGTCGCGTCCGGTCATTGATCAGGCGGGCATAGTCTCAATCTCACCCAGAACGATGCCGTCCCGCTGCGCATCGAAGCTCAGGCAATTGCCAATGGACGACGCCAAGTCTGACACGCAGGACATCACGGCAATGTCAGCGGCATCGGCATGGATCAGGCGTGCGAACTCGGCCTTCGCTTGATCCAGCACAACGGCCCAACCATCCCAGTCCATACCCTGTTCGCTCCACGAGGTCATGTAACGGGCAAGCGCGTCCGTCACAGGTATTGACAAGGCGCTTTGGGAGCAACTCGAGAGCTGCGTCTTTTTTTGCAGAATAGGAAAGAGGGCGCGTTGCGCTTCAAAGGGAAAGTTGGTCATGGTGGTGGCTTTGGTCAAGGGTTCACGCTGCAATCAGCTGTGGTCGTTCAGGTGTCGTTGAGGTGGCAGGCTGCCAGATGGCCTGGTGCGAGTTCGCGCAAAACTGGCCGCTGGGTAGCGCAATGCGCCATCGCCTTGGGGCAGCGTGGGTGGAAATGGCACCCGCCTGGCGGCTGTAGCGGCGAAGGTATCTCGCCCTTCACCGGCACAAAGATCCGCTTGCCCACTTCAAGCTTGGGCTCGGACTGCAGCAGGGCCTGGGTGTAGGGGTGGTTGGGCCGGGAAAAAACCGTGTCGGCCGGGGCGCACTCCACCACCCGCCCAAGGTACATGATCACCACCCGGTCCGACAGGTGACGCACCACACCAAGGTCGTGGCTGATGAACAGGTAGGTGAGGTTCAAGGCATTGCGCAGTTCAATGAACAGATTGAGCACCTGCGCCTGGATCGACACATCCAGCGCGGCGACCAAGCCGTGGGCCACTGGCGCCTCACCCACGATGTCGCGCACCCGCATGCGCGGGTTGATCGACGCATAGGGGTCCTGGAAAATCATTTGAATGGCCAGCAGATCGCGCTGAGTCCGCTGGCTGGCACCCGGCGCAATGTCCACGCCCTTCCACAGGCGGCGTCCAGCGCTCAGGCTGTGCAATCCAACCGCCATGCGCCCCAGGGTGGACTTGCCGCAACCCGACTCGCCCACCAGGCCAAGCACCTCGCCGGGTTGGATTGCCAAACTGACATCATCAACCGCGTGAACAAGCTCTTCACGCAGGCCGGCGCCAAGCGCGTTGCTGATCCGGTCCACCGCGTCGAGTGGCTTGACAAAGCGCTTGCTGACACCTTGCAGCTCCAGGATGGGCACGGGGGGCTGCGTCACGGGCGAACCTCCGGGTACTCAGCCCCAACGGGATGAAAGCAGCGCAGCGTGCGACCGTCACCGGTCTGCACGGGCGGCGCCTGCCCACAGACGTCGCTCACGCGATCGCAACGCTCTCGAAAAGCGCAGCCACTTGGCAAGCGAATCAGGGACGGCGTCATGCCCGGGATTTGGCGCAGCGGCTGCCCGCGCGGGTTGCGCGAGGGTGCTGAGGCGATGAGCGCATGCGAGTAAGGGTGGCGCGGCTGCTCCAGCACCTGCTTGGCCGTACCGCTTTCAACGATCTTGCCGGCATACATCACGCTCACGGTATCAGCCAGCCCCGCAATCACCGACAGATCGTGCGTGATCCAGATCAGGGCGGCACCGGTTTCTGCGCACAGCTTTTGCATTTCATACAGGATTTGCCCCTGAATGGTCACATCCAGCGCGGTGGTCGGCTCATCGCAGATGATGAGGTCCGGCTTGTTGAGCAGCGCAATCGCAATCGCCACACGCTGGCGCATACCGCCGGAGAATTGGTGCGGGTAAGACAACAGCCGCTCGTCAGGCGAGGCAATGCCAACCCGCTCCAGCGCATCGCGACACATGGCACGCGCCGCATCTCGGCTCACTTTTTGGTGCGCCAGCACGGCCTCCATCATCTGGGTGTCGATGCGCAACACCGGGTTGAGCGTCATCATCGGGTCCTGAAAGATCATCGCGATCCGGTTGCCGCGGATCTTGCGCATGTCGTCCGCCGGCAAGCCAAACAGCTCGCGCCCGTTGAGTCGAATGCTGCCCGACTCGATGCGCCCGGGCGCATC
>RFWA01000404.1 GCA_009922295.1 Betaproteobacteria bacterium | reverse complement strand
GCAAAACGCGTCCACTGCGTCCACCAGGCCCTCGGCATGCAGTTGCGGCAGCATCGCTAGCACCGCGTCCACATAGTCGTCGCTGCGCCCGGCAAATTCAAGCGGCACCGCATGAGCGCCCAAGAAGGTGGTGCACACCGAGACGGGTAACTCGCGCCCCAAGGCGCGGGCCACCTGCAACATCTGGCGCTCACTCTCCAGCGCCAGGCCGTAGCCGGATTTGATCTCGATCGTGGTCACGCCTTGCGCCACCAGCGCCTTCAAGCGCACACGGCTCTGGGCCTGAAGATCTTCGGCACTGGCGCCGCGGGTTGCCCGCACGGTGGAGGCAATGCCGCCGCCACTGCGGGCAATTTCCTCGTAGGTGGCGCCGTTCAGTCGCAGCTCAAACTCCCGCGCTCGGTCGCCGGCGTACACCAGGTGGGTATGGCAGTCGATCAGGCCGGGCGTGATCAGAGCGCCACCAGCATCGTGCTGCTGCTGGCAGCGCGCACGCAGCTCGCCCGGCAATTCGGAATGAGGGCCAACCCACAGCACGCGGTCGGCGTCCAGCACCAGCGCGGCATCCTCGATCAGGCCATAGGGCCGGTTAGCGCCGGGCTGCAGCGTGGCCACCGCGCAGCCAGTCCAGAGTTGTGTTGTCATAAAGATACCTCCATCCACAGAGCCTCGGCGGCAGACAGGCCAATTTCAACGCCCGCCGGCACCCGCTGCCAGGCCAGGCAGCCGGCGGGTAGCGCAGTTATTTTTGAGCCAAATCGAGCCTCAGCCCCCGTCGTTATTGAATACATTGCTATCAATTTTGATTTTTTGAGCGTTGTGGACCAATGGCCTGCGACTCGCCGCATCAGCGCCGGGCCCAGTGGTTGGCGCACCATCAGGTTGAAATCACGGGTCGGCCCGCCCAGCAACTGGCAATCCACCGGCACGGCGCCGTCAAAGGCAAAGGGCGCACTGCGGCGGTCCAGGTCAAACCACTGCCCGCTCAGTCCCAGGCGCACACCGGCGCCGTCCAGCACCGCAAAGCAGCGCTGCACGCCGTCAAACCGAGAAAACGGGCCGTCTTGGGTGACCTCGGCCACCGACAGCCGGCAGGTCCAGTCCGCCGCCTCGGGCCAAGCTAGCAACTCGCGTGTGACGCCACCGCCATTGCGCCAGGGGCTGGCAGGCACCTCGTCCAGGCGTATCAGCTGCCAGTTCATAGTTGAAACTTTCCGTTAAAGCTGTAGCGCAGTCCGGGGTAGACCAAGCGCGCCAGGCTGGCCACATGCGGGCCGCTGACGGTGCGGCGTGTCATGACCAGGCAGGGTACGCTGGGCGCAATCGCCAGGCACGCCGCTTCTTGCAAACTGGGCAGGCTGGCCTCGATCGAGTAGCTGGCCTCGGTCAGCGGCGCATGCTCCAGCAGGTAGCGGGTCGGGGTGGTGGCGGCAAAGTCCGCCGTCAGGTAGTCGGGCGCGGCGGCGGGGTTGACATGCCGGTCTTCATACTGGATCGGCAACCCGTCCTCGCAGTGCACCAGCACCGAGTGAAACAAGCGAGCGCCCCGGCGCAGGCGAAACACCTCGGCCAAGGCCGCGCTGGCTCGCACCGCCGCCAGGTGCTGCAGGCGGGTGCTGTGCACATGGCCGCGTGCCAGCACCTCGTCATGAATGTCGCGCAGCGCCAGCGTGCTGGAGATGCGGTGCAACTGCGCCACCACGGTGCCCGAGCCCTGGGTGCGTGTGACCAACCCCTCCACCACCAGTTCACGAAGGGCCCGGTTGACCGTCATGCGGCTGATGCCGAACTGCTGCTGCAGCGCGGCCTCGCTCGGCACGGCCGCACCGGGCCGCCAGACGCCTTGGTTGACCTGGGCCTTGATGAACGCCTTGACGCGCTCGTAGGCTGGCACGACGGCGTGTTCAGCCATGGCAGCGTTTGAGGCGATGACAGCAGGCAGGTTGGTCGGTGGTCAGCGGGTTCATGGTGGCGGTGCGCTTGATCTGTCGATTGTGCAGAAGATGCCCCTGTTATGCCCCCGGGTTTCCCCGAGATGGCGCAGTTGTATAGACAACTACAATGTACCACCACCCCACCCGAACGGAGCCCCTCCATGTCCGATTTGTCGCAAACCCCCTTCTTTGACAGCCAGGCGCGCCCCGTGCGCGCGCCGCGCGGCACCACGCTGAGCTGCGCCAACTGGCAGATCGAAGCCGCCTACCGCATGATCCAGAACAACCTGGACCCCGAGGTGGCCGAAAACCCGGACCAGCTGGTGGTCTATGGCGGCATCGGCAAGGCCGCGCGCAACTGGCCCTGCTTTGACGCCATCCTCGACAGCCTGCGCAAGCTGCAGCCCGACGAGACACTGCTGATCCAATCGGGCAAGCCAGTCGGCGTGTTCCGCACCCACACTGGCGCGCCACGCGTGTTGCTGGCCAACTCCAACCTGGTGCCCAAGTGGGCCAACTGGGAGCACTTCAACCAACTCGACCGGGCCGGCCTGATGATGTACGGCCAGATGACCGCGGGCAGCTGGATCTACATCGGCACCCAGGGCATCGTGCAGGGCACTTACGAGACCTTTGTCGAGGCCGGTCGCCAGCACTACAACGGCAGCCTGGTCGGGCGCTGGGTGCTGACCGCAGGCCTGGGCGGCATGGGCGGCGCGCAGCCGCTGGCTGCCAGCTTTGCCGGCGCCAGCTCGCTCAATATCGAATGCCAGCAAAGCAGCATCGACTTCCGGC
>RFWA01000403.1 GCA_009922295.1 Betaproteobacteria bacterium | reverse complement strand
AGTGCGGATTGGCCGCCCAGCCGTAGCCCAGCGCCAACGCATTCTGGAAATGGCTGGTGTCACGGGGTGCCGTTTCGCTGTTCGTGAGTGCGTCCTCTCGCCGCTCATAGGCCCAGGTGAACACTTGCCCAAGTTTTCGGTACTCGTTTTGCCACAGGTAGCCGCGTGAATTGGTCACCGTCAAGTCTGGCGATGGCAGCGTCTCATAACGCTCCTGCGCCGACGTCAAACTGACGGTACTGCTGTAATCTGCCGACCACTCTGCTCGCCAGCTCAGTGCCGAGGTCTGGAGCTTCTTGATGGTGCGGTCATCCACATTGATGGCGCCAAATTGACCGTCGTACTGTGCGTTGAGCTGGCTGCTCAACACCGACAGATCCAGCCGATGCGACGCGTTGAGCTCTAATCCCACCCGAGCCGCCAGCGACTCGCTGGTGTAGCCGTCGTCATCCGGGTTGCGAGAAGGCATCACGCTAAAGCCTTTGCTCTCCTGCCGAACCAGGCTTAGCGCGTAGTCCCATTTGCCCTGTGAGCCACTGACGCCAGCCTCGGCCTTGGTCGTGCCATAGGTGCCCAGGCTCAAACCGATGTAGGGCGAAGCCGGGCCTTCGCCTTTGCGCGTGAAGATCTGAATCACGCCGCCCATGGCATCCGAGCCGTAGACGGCGCCCGCCGGGCCGCGAAGGACCTCAATGCGGTCCACCTGCGACAGGGGAATCACGTCCCAGCTTGCCCCACCAGTACCCTGAGAATCCACCCGAACGCCATCAATAAAAACCGCTGTAAACCGGGTCTCTGCACCCCGCACGTAGACACTAGTGATCCCCCCGAGGCCACCGTTGCGCCCCATTTCAATACCCGGCAGGCGGGCCAGCACATCAGCCAAGCCAGTCGCGCCACTGCGCTCAATCTGGCTGCGGTCGACGATGGTCACATCGGCCACCAAATCGGTCAAGGGTTGCAAGACCCTGGTAGCGGTCACCACAACCTCTGCCAGCGTGGCCATCGGGGCCGGCGCTGCCGTTTGGGCAGAGGTCGGCAGCGCATAGACGAGCGCAGCCACTGGCACGGCTAAGCGTGCAAACAAGAAAGCAAGTTTCATAAAAGGAATACCCTGACAAAAAACCCTCACCGTCTTCCCCGACAGTGCATGGGTAGCACAGTGACACGCAGGCGTGCCACCACTTCATTGGCCGGTATCCGGGCTGGTGGAACAACCTCCATCGCCTTCCCAAGCGCGTGTTCAGAACGCTCAGTGACCATGATGAAAGCGGAGCCTTGCGGCTCGTCCACTTACCGTTGCGGGGGCAGCGCAGGTTAGGCGGGCCGTTACCGGCTGACACCCTCCTGCTTCCCGTTGAACTGCGGTGTGTGAACCACGCCGCGAGCACCAACGAGAACCATCTTAACCCACGCCAGCGGCAAACCCTACAATGTTGGGGCTATGCTGACCCAGCCCCAATTCGATCAAATCGCCGAGCGCGTTGAGCGCTTGCTGGTGCGGCATGAAGAATTGCGGCGTACCAACGAGTTGCTCAGCGCCCAAGTCGATGCGGTAACCCGTGAGCGGGACTCCCTCAAATCGCGGCTGAGCGCCGCTCGGGCTCGGGTTGACGCGTTGTTGGAACGCCTGCCAGAAGCCAGCGCCAACAAGGGCCAAGCATGAAGCAGCTCGAAGTCCAAATCATGGGGCAGAGCTATCTGCTGGGCTACCAGGACGGTGGCGAGGCACGCCTGCTGGAGGTTGCACTGCAGGTGGACCAGGCCATGTGCAAGATTCGCGATGCCGGCAAAGTGCGGGCACGCGACCGCATCGCCGTGCTGGCCGCCTTGAACATGGCCTATGACCTCGGTGAGGCAGCTCCACCCGCTGCCGCAGTCGGCACTGGTAGGCCACTGGAGCCCACACACGCAGCGGAACCATCTACAACACCTGAGCCCGCCGAAATGCAGTTACAGGCACTGCTGGCCCGGCTCGACGCCGCCCTGAGCGACGACGGCCGATTGATCTAACTGGCCTGCTCTACACCAGCCAACGGCCTACAATGAAGCCGTCTGCGGTGCGCGCCGGGCTTTATATTTCCTTGAACCAATGCTCTTAGAGCCCGGGCTTGGAACATTGCCTCACAAGCGTGACCATCTCGCGTCAGATGGACCCAATGTGCGGCTGACCTCGCCCACCTGAACCCCGGTTCAGGATGCCGGTCCGGTGGCACTGCAGACACCTTTGACCGGTTTTGCCCGCGCCAGTTTCTTCAACAGTTCCCTAGTTCGCTGCTGCGGGCGAAGACTAGGGTAAACACTGGCTTGAGGCGCCATGCAAATGATTAAATCAGACAACTTGCCTCAACTTGTTGATTCAAAGGAGTCCCGATGTACAAGCAAATTTTGTTGGCTTACGATGGCTCACAGGCCGGGCAAAAAGCCCTGCTTGACTGCCAGGACATCGTGCAGTGGAGTGGTGCGGCACTCACCTTGGTCGCTGTGATGCCCAGAGAGATTATTTTTGGCGCTGCCGAGGGCGGCTTCTATGACCCCGAGAACCATGCCCGCGAAAAAAGAAATTACAAAAGTGTGCTCGAACAGGGTCTGCGAACCCTGGCCGATTCTGGCTTTAAGGTGTCAGGCGAGGTGCTGTTGGGCGATTCGGTGCATGAAATCAGCAGCTATGCCCGGAAAATTTCAGCCGACCTGATCGTGGTTGGCTACAAGCATGAAAAAAATTGGGTG
>RFWA01000402.1 GCA_009922295.1 Betaproteobacteria bacterium | reverse complement strand
GGCGCACGCAAACTGAGCTGATCGAGCCGCCCCAAGGCTGCCCGTTCGGCGGCCAGGGCCTGCGCCAGCCGGCTCTGTGCCAGTTCGGCTTCGGCCCCGCCCGCGCCAGTGCCCGCCGCCTGCGCGCTGGCGGCCAGCACCGCAGACGCGCTGGCCGTGGCCGCACGCTGCGCGTCATCAAGCCGCGACGGGGACACAAAGCCCTGTTGCACCAGTTGTCGGACGCGGGCCAGCTCGTTTTGGGCCTGGGTGTCGGCCGCGCGCGCCTGCGCCAGCTGCTGCACACTCACCGGCAATTGCACAGAATTGAGCTGGCGAATGCGCCCGCGTGCTTCTGTCACCGCCGCCTTGGCCTGGGCCAGGTTGGCCACCGCCTCGTCGTCGCGCAGGCGCACCAGCACCTGTCGCGCCTGTACGGCATCGCCCTCACGCACCAAAATGGCCTCAATGCGTGCGGTGTTCTGGCTGGCCAGCTCGGTGCGGCCCACGCTGGCAATGCGCCCGCTGGTCACCACAGACTGCACCATCGGCCCCTGGGTGACCACCACCACCTCCACCGGTTTGCCACGGCCAGACAACGCCAACCAAGCAGCGCCACCGCCGGCGATCAAGGCGACCAAAACCCATACTGTGCGCGAAACTTTCATCCGGCCATTGTGCTTGATCGCTCAAAGCGTGGCAGGCTTCGCGCATCGCCTATCTTCAAAAACTTCGGGCGGGTGAGATACTCCACATCGTCGCGGCAGCTAATGCCGTCGTCGCGCAGCACGTAGCAGTAGTTCCAGAGCTTCTGGACGATGGTGGCTGAGTTCATAGGGTCTCGATCAAAGCTGACATTGTGATGATGCGGCAACCGGCGGCCAGATGAAACGCCTGTGCCAGGACCAACAGATCCTTGTCACCCGAGACCTGTCGCTGAGCTTGTCCTGTCACGGCCAGCTGCAAAAACGGTACGTCCAGCGGATCGCGGCATTCAGGGACCAGAGGCAGTGGTTGAGGCATACGCACCGTCTGGGCATAGGGCAGATAGTCGGCCAGCAACTCATCCTGATCAGCCCTTGTCAGGGCGAACTTAGGGTACGCCAGCACCCGCAACAGCTCTTGCACCGTGACCGCGCTAACCAAAGGCACAAAGGCGCCAGCTTGCCAAGCCCGCCGAAGCTTCCCGGCCTCGCCGCCTCCAAAGACCAGCGCCGACAACACAACGTTGGTGTCCAGTACCACGCGCAGCGGGCTGGTCACGGTTTGGTGGGTTTATACGGCGCTGCCGGCTCGGCGGCATAGGCTGGCGCAGCAGCCGGGGCTCTGGCCCAACCCACCGCCTGGACAAGGTCTACCTCAGTCAAGGCTAATTCGGCCAGCTTGGCCCTCACCGCATCGCCGCGCTGAATGCGTACCGGAGTGAGGATGATCTGCCCGGCCCGCACTTCCACATCAAAGTACTCGGCCAAGGCCACAGCCTGCGTGACGCTCTTGGGCAGGGTGAGCTGATTTTTAGACGTCATTTTGGCCAACACAGCACACGTCCTAAAGTGAGGAATCCTTACTTTGCCTCAATTTCTATACTTACATGGCAAAAACGGGCGCGCTCGGGCGTGTGCAAGCCCAACTCATGAGCCAAATAGTGGTCCAAGCCGCCAAATTCGGTGGTGATGGTCTCAAAGGCGGCGGACAGAAACGCCTCTTCGGCACGACCTAAAGTCGTCATTACATCGGCGGGTAAATCACCCATGGACAGCGGATCGATTTTCCATAGCAGGTTTGTCAACATGTAGTCTTGAAACACAAGGTCACGTGAGACGCCCAGCGCGCTTAGGACCAAGGCCGCTGCGAAGCCGGTTCGATCTTTCCCGGCTGAGCAGTGAAAGACCAAGGGTGTCGACTCAGCCAACAGGAGCTCAAAGAATCGACGAAAGTGCCCAGCGTGGTCGCGCACAAAACCGCGGTACAAATCGCACATCAGCTCTTCCGTGACCTGCCGATTGATCGGCTGACCGCCTTCAAAACGTGAGCGAAGCTGATAACCAATACTGGGGTCGATGGGCAGGGTGTGGCGCAAAGCACCCGTCAACAGTCCGGGCCCCGCTTTGGCAACTTCGTCATCGCTACGAAAATCGACCACGCTGTGCACCCCGAGCGTCGCCAATTGTGAAAGGTCCTGGGACGTCAGTTGGCCGAGTTGGTTGGAGCGAAAGATCCGGCCCTGCCGGACTCGGCGCCCATCGCTACTGACATAGCCGCCGACATCCCGAAAATTGCTGGCCCCGATCAGGCGTGGGCCTATAGCTAGGGGATGTGGGCTGTCTGTGTGTGTTGTCATGGTATTCATGCAGCCAAACGCTGTCCGGTGTCGCCGTTGAAGATGTGCAAGCAGTCCTGATCGATAAACAGTTCAACCAAGTCGCCGGGCGAGCTACGCCACCTGGTGGAGACTCGCGCCTGCATGGTCAGGCGGTCCATCTCCAGATGGAGCAAAGTCTCAGACCCAAGGTGCTCAACATGACGCAATTTGGCGGCTATCGGCAGTGGCCTGATGCAGTCTGCTGCACTGGCCCGAATATCCTCCGGTCTGACGCCAACCGTCACCGTGTGGCCGACCACACCACCTGTTGGCTCGCCCACCAAAAAACCGGCGGTGGTCAGCCGGCCCTGAGGATCTCGGTAGCCTGGCAACAGGTTCATGGCGGGGCTGCCAATGAAGCCTGCTACAAAGGTATTGGCCGGCCGTTCA
>RFWA01000401.1 GCA_009922295.1 Betaproteobacteria bacterium | reverse complement strand
AGCCGATCTGGCTGCCGCGATGCAGGCCGGTGCGGATGGCTATCTGCTCAAGACTGTGGAATCTGACCAGTTGTGCGACGCCATCGTCAAGGTGTTGGCCGGTGAGTCGGTGATCAGCCCGGACATGATGAGCAAGTTCGTCGCCGCTTTTCGTGCCAAGCCCATGGCAGAAAAACCTGGCGAGGCAAGCCCAATGCCTGCTGCTGTGTATCAAAGCGGCGCAGCCTCTTTGTCCGCCCGAGAAATGGAAATCTTGAAGTTGATTGCACGCGGCGATAGCAACAAGCTGATTGCCCGCGCACTGGATATTGCCGAGACCACCGTCAAGGTGCACGTGCAGCATATTTTCCGAAAGCTCCAACTCAGCTCACGCGTTCAGGTGGCGGTGTATGCCGCCGCCCATCGATTGGTTTGATCTAAATCAACACCCGTCACCTTTGACGGGCTGTTACTACTTAGGAACTAGAGCGCCCTAGCGCGTCCTAGTTCTTTTGAGGCCATTGCGGCATGCCAATGGTGGATGGTGATCCACCACCATAGCGGCGACATTGTGTGCATCCCTTTGGAGAAGCACCCATGGCCTCGGAGATCAGTCAGTCGAAAAAAGCATGGTCGGTCCTGATCGTCAGCACGCTGGCATTTACCGTGTGCTTCATGGTCTGGATGATGTTTGGCGTCATTGGCATCCCGATCCGCAAGATGCTCAACCTCAATGCCACGCAATTCGGCCTGTTGATGGCCACCCCCGTGCTGACCGGCTCGCTGATCCGGGTGCCTTTGGGCATCTGGACCGACCGGTTCGGAGGGCGGGTCGTGATGGCTGTGTTGATGGCCATCACAGTGCCCGCCATCTGGCTGATGAGCTATGCCACCGCTTACTGGCATTTCTTGACGATTGGCCTGTTCGTCGGCCTGGCCGGGGGCTCGTTTTCGGTGGGCACGCCCTACGTGGCGCGCTGGTTTCCCAAAAAACGCCAGGGTATGGCCATGGGCGTTTATGGGGCTGGAAACTCGGGCTCTGCGGTCAACAAATTCATAGCGCCGGTGCTGCTGGTGGCTTTCGGCTGGACCATGGTGCCGCAGGTCTATGCGGCCATCATGCTGGGCACACTGGTTCTGTTCTTGATGTTCAGCCACAGCGACCCGACCCACCTGGTGTCCAGCCAGGTCAGCTTCAAGGACCAGCTCAAGGCCTTGAAAGACCCCAAGGTGATCAAGTACTGCCAGTACTACAGCATCGTGTTTGGAGGCTATGTGGCCCTCTCGCTCTGGATGGTGCAGTACTACGTGGGTGAATTCGGGCTGGATATCCGTGTTGCGGCCTTGTTGGCGGCCTGTTTCTCTCTGCCAGGCGGTGTTCTGCGGGCCTTTGGGGGCATCTTGTCCGACAAATATGGTGCGCACAGCGTGACCTGGTGGGTGCTGTGGGTGAGCTGGATTTGTCTGTTCCTGTTGTCCTACCCACAAACGGACTTCACCATCATGACCATCAACGGACCAGCGACTTACCACATGGGCCTGAACGTCTACCTGTTCACCGCGTTGATGTTTTTGCTCGGAATTGCCTGGGCCTTTGGCAAGGCCAGTGTCTTCAAGTACATCAGTGACGACTACTCCCACAACATCGGCGCCATCAGCGGCATCGTGGGTCTGGCGGGTGGCTTGGGTGGCTTTGTGCTGCCCATCTTGTTTGGCGCCTTGTTGGACCTGACCGGTATCCGCTCCAGCGCATTCATGCTGATGTACGGCGTGGTCTGGGTCTCGCTCATCTGGATGTACTGGACCGAGGTTCGCAAGACTGAGCTCATGGGTCAGAACGCCACCAATTTTTCTCTTCAGAGTTAGGACACACACCATGACCATGCAAGGCCACACCCACGCCGACATTGCCGATTGGCGCCCGGAAGATGCACAGTTCTGGGAGAGCACGGGCAAGAAGATTGCTTATCGCAACCTCTGGATATCGATCCCTGCCCTGTTGTGCGGCTTCGCGATCTGGGGGATGTGGGGCATCATCACGGTGCAGATGCTCAACCTGGGTTTCCCGTTCACCCAGGCCGAGCTGTTCACCTTGACGGCCATTGCCGGCATTTCTGGCGCGACCATGCGCATCCCGGCTTCTTTCCTGATCCGCATGGCGGGTGGGCGCAACACCATCTTTTTGACCACCGCCATGCTCCTGGCGCCAGCCATTGGAACCGGCGTTGCGCTGCAGCACCCTGAGTGGCCGCTGTGGGTGTTTCAGCTCATGGCCCTGTGGTCGGGCGTGGGCGGCGGCAACTTTGCTTCGTCGATGTCCAATATCAGCACCTTCTTCCCCAAGCGCCTGCAGGGCACCGCCCTGGGGCTCAACGCCGGCCTGGGGAATTTTGGCGTGACCACCATGCAGATTGTGATTCCGTTGGTGATGACGATGGGTTTGTTTGGTGCTTTCGGCGGTGAGTCCAGGGCGCTGGTCAAAGACAGCGGCTGGATTCTGGGCAAGATCGCTGCGGGGACGCCGACCTGGATTCAGAACGCCGGCTTTGCCTGGGTGCTGTCACTGGTCCCGCTGTCCCTGTTGTGCTGGTGGGGCATGAGCAACCTCAAGACGGTATCGCCCGCCACCGGCAGCCCAGTGGTCGCCTTCGCCAAGATCACTTACCTGTACTCGCTGGCCTTTATTCCGTCGGTCGGCATGCTCTACCTGTATCTGCCGGCACCTACGGGGCTCGGCCTGTTGAACATGTGGGTGGCCATTCCCCTGGACATC
>RFWA01000041.1 GCA_009922295.1 Betaproteobacteria bacterium | reverse complement strand
TCAAAGCCGGTGCTGCCTTATCCGCCGGCAGCATTTTTGGCATTCCACTGCAGGCCGCAGCTCAGGCCGCCAAAGGCGGCGTGCTGGTGATCGGTACCACACAACGTCCGCGCCATCTCAACTCAGCAGTGCAAAGCGGCATCGCCACCATGATGCCGGCAGCGCAATTGTTCGCGTCGCCTATCCTGATGGACAAGAACTGGAAGCCGCGGCCCTACCTGGCCGAACGCTGGGACCTGTCGTCCGACAATCGCAGCGTTACTTTGTATCTGCGCAAGGACGCCGTCTTCCATGATGGCAAACCCGTTACCGCCGAGGATGTGAAGTTCTCTATCGAAACGATTCGCGACAACCACCCGTTCCGCACCATGTACGGTCCAGTCAATGCAGTCACCATCAACGACCCGCACACTGCCGTTGTGCGTCTGTCCGAGCCGCACCCAGCTCTGCTGCTGGCCATGTCCACCTCGCTGACGCCCATCATTCCCAAACATATCTATGGTGATGGCACCGATGTCAAGATTCATCCGCGCAACGCCATGCCGGTGGGCTCCGGCCCGTTCAAGCTGGTGGAGTTCAAGCCTGGCGAGCACATCATCATGGAGCGTTTCGACAAGTTCTTTTTTAAGGGCCAGCCCAAACTAGACCGCGTCATCGTGCGCGAATTCAAGGACCAATCCAGCATGATGCTGGCTTTCGAGCGAGGCGAGATCGACGTGCACTCTGAGCTGACCGATCCGGGTCAGCAGGCGCGCGCCGCCAAGATGTCTAGCGCGACCCTGGTCAAACAGGCGGCGCCGGCGATTGGCCCGCTGACCTGGCTGGCGTTCAATACCAAGAGCCCCAAACTGGCCGACAAGCGGGTGCGACAGGCGATCGCCTATGCCATCGACAAGAAGTACCTTCTTGAGACGCTGCTTGCCGGCGTTCATGCACGCTCCACCGGCCCAATCACCTCAGGCAGCCCCTTCTACAACCCGGATGTCGAGAAGTACGATTTCAATCTGCAAAAGTCAGTCCAACTGCTTGATGCCGCAGGCCTGAAGCCCGGCCCGAACGGGGTGCGCATCAGCATCGACTACGAATTCCTGCCGGGTACCCCGGAGTCCACGATCTTCCAGGAGTACCTCAAGGTGGCGCTGGCCAAGGTTGGTATCGAGATGGTCGTCAAGACCTCGCCAGATTTCCCGACCTGGGCTCGTCGTATTGCCTCGCTGCAGCATGAGATGCATGCGGATGCGGTATGGAACTGGGGTGATCCGGTGATTGGCGTACACCGCACCTGGCTGAGCTCGAACATCAAGCCGGGCGTGATCTGGTCCAACACACAGAGTTACGTCAATCCCAAGGTTGATGAACTGCTGGCCGCTGCGGGCAAGGAAATGGATGTGGCCAAACGCAAGGCCGCTTACAAGGAAATGCAGAAGATCGTGGTGGACGACTGCCCTGTGGCTTTCATCTTTGAACAGTCCTTCGGCATTGGGTACCAGAACAAGGTGGTCGACCGGCCAGACGGTATCTGGGGCCTGGTGGATGGCATCACCGCGTCAACGATCAAGGCCTGACCCAAGGCGTCATCCAACCCAGCCCGGCCGACGTAGCACCGGGCACTGCCCCCAGTCGGGGTCGGTACTCGCAGCCCACCCAGCCGTCATAGCCCAGCTCATCCAGCAAAGCAAACAGGTGCGGGTAATTGAGCTCGCCCTCGTCGGGTTCGTGGCGGGCTGGCACGCTGGCGATCTGGATATGGCCGACGCGGCCTGTGGAGAGGTACTGGCGCAGCTTCATGCTGACATCACCTTCGACAATCTGGCAGTGGTACAGGTCCATCTGCACCTTGAGGTTGGGTGCGCCGACGATTTGCAGTAACTCATGGGCATGGTCCTGCCGGTTCAAAAAATAGCCCGGTATGTCGCGCAAGTTGATCGGCTCGATCAGCAGTGCCACACCGTAAGGCGCTGCCGCAGCAGCGGCCCAACGCAAGTTGTCCAGGTCCACCGCCCGAAAGCCATCCCGCGCCGCAGCGGCAAAACGCGCCATGAAGGGCAGCTCTTGGTACAGGAAGGACAGGTTGGCGGCAAAGTTTGGCATGGTCTGATTCTGCCAGCCCAAATTAACAAGCGGTCAGTCAGTAGATATGGTGTCTAACCCTGCCAACGCCACAGCAACCGCCGAGGCCAGGCGAGCATTGTTAAGCACCAGTTCGATGTTGGCCGCCAGGCTGTTGCCACCAGTGAGCGCGTTGACCCGCTCCAGCAAAAACGGCGTTGTCTGCTTGCCCGAGATGCCCTGCGCCTGGGCATCAGACAGCGCCTGTTCAATGGCGGCATCAATCACGGCACGAGGCATGGCATGTGCCGCCGGGATCGGGTTGGCAATCACCACCCCACCGCCGAGGCCCATAGCCCATTTAATCTGCAACAAGCGGGCGATCTCGCTGGCGTCATCCAGCCGGTAATCCACAGAAAAACCGCTGTCCTGGGTAAAAAAAGCGGGTAATTGCGCGGTCCGGTAACCTACCACGGGCACACCATGGGTTTCCAGGTACTCCAGGGTCAATCCCAAGTCCAGAATGGACTTAGCGCCCGCACACACCACCGCCACCGGGGTGCGCGCCAGTTCCTGCAGATCGGCAGAAATGTCAAAGGTTTGAGCTGCACCACGATGAACGCCGCCGATACCCCCAGTGGCAAATACACGGATACCAGCCGTCGACGCAATGATCATGGTGGCGGCCACCGTGGTCGCACCAGTTTGGTTGGTAGCCACGATAAAGGGCAGATCACGGCGGCTGACTTTTGCCACGGTAGGTCCGGCACGGCCCAGTGCCTCTATTTGCGCAACATTGAGACCGGCAGTCAAGCGGCCATCAATCACAGCGATGGTGGCCGGCAGGGCACCGCTGCTGCGGACCTCTGCTTCAACCCGCAATGCCGTGGCCACGTTTTGCGGATAAGGCATCCCATGAGAAATGATGGTGGACTCCAGGGCCACCACAGGCTGCCCCTGCTGAAGGGCTAGGCGAACTTCAGGGGCGATATCAAGGTACTTCATCAGTTGAGGTGTCATGGTTGATTGGGCTGCCAATCACCACCTGGCCAGCCTGCGTCGCCCAGATGGGCCCGTAATGCCGTCACCGAGAGATGAGGCGAGTTGGCATGCGGGCTAGCCAAGGTGATTTCCGCACAAGCCATGGCGCCCTGCACGGCTTGTGGCAGGGGTAGTCCTTCGGAGCAGCACAGGACCAGGCCCGCCAACAAGGCATCGCCCGCCCCGGACGTGTTAACGACAGCTACTTTGTGCGCCGGGCGGTGTCCAGTTTGTCCGTCGGCATCGCACCAGGCGACACCATCACCACCGAGGCTTACCACCACCTGCTTGACGCCCGCCCGGTGCAGCATCGACGCAGCAAGGCGGGCCTGGTCAGTGGTCTCGACTTGCATGCCGCTCAGCACAGACGCTTCGCGCTGGTTGACCTTGAGAAGTTGCAATCTGGACAACCAGGGCCGCACCTTTTCACATTTGACAACCGACACCGCATCCACAAAGATCGGGATGTTCGGGGACTGAAGCAGCCAGGCCAGGGTTGGTAGCGTCAGATTGCAGTCCAGCACCATGATCTGCGCTTGCTTTAATTCGCTGAGTTTTTCTTGCAGTACTTCCGGCGTTAGCTTGTTCAGCAAGCCCATGTCATTCACAGCAGCGAGCATGTCGCCGTCGGACCCATGCCATGCCAGGTAGCTTGCGCTGCTGGACCCGGGCCAGACGCTGACAGCTGACACGTTCACACCAGCTTGTTGCGTGGCAGCCAGCAGGGCTTGCCCAAACACATCGTCGCCGACCACGCTGAACAGTTGTGACGCCAGGCCAAGCCGCGCCAGGTTCTCAGCCACGTTGCGCCCCACCCCGCCGGGTGCACAAAGTATGCTGCCGGGGTTCGAGTCCGATGGGGCCAAACCCATCGAGGTGTGCACCAGAATGTCCATGTTTGCAGCACCCACCACGGCCACGCGCCGGGTCGCGGACGCAAGGGCTCCAGGATTCAAACCGGAAATGACAGGCATCTTTTTTGTCAGGTGAACGATCGATTAGCTGTGAGCGCCTCCGTAGGGCTCAACTGAGTATCGCATCTTGGTCGGGATGCGATACTGGACTGGGTGCGCTGATCAGCGCAGAGATCTCACCTTCAGCGGGCCAGCCCGCACACATGCATTCATCAATGGAGTACGGGCTGATGGAACCGGTGGCAGTCACATTGGACGACAAGTACACGCGCCTGAGCGGCCGGGTCTACTTGTCAGGTACACAGGCTTTGGTCCGCCTGCCACTCATGCAGCAAGCCCGTGACCGTGCCGCTGGTCTGAAGACGGGGGGCTTCATCTCCGGTTACCGGGGTTCCCCTCTGGGCGGCTACGACCGAGCCCTGTGGCGCGCACAGTCGCTGCTCCTAGAGAACAACATCCACTTCCAACCCGGGCTCAACGAGGATTTGGCAGCCACATCGGTCTGGGGCAGTCAGCAATCTCATCTGTTCCCGGGACCGACGGTCGATGGTGTGTTCAGCATCTGGTATGGCAAGGGCCCGGGCGTGGACCGCAGTGCCGACGTGCTCAAACACGGCAACTCAGCCGGCAGTTCGCGCCATGGGGGTGTACTCGTGGTCGCCGGCGATGACCATGGTGCGCAGTCCTCAACGCTGGCACATCAGAGCGAGCAGATTTTTTCGGCTGCAATGATCCCGGTACTCAACCCGGCGACAGTACAGGACTATCTGGATTACGGCCTGTACGGTTTTGCGTTGTCTCGGTTCAGCGGTTGCTGGGTCGGCTTCAAAGCCATCACAGAAACGGTTGAAAGTTCGGCGTCGGTTGATGTCGGGCTTGACCGACTGAACTTGGTGGAGCCGGATTTCGATGGCCCCGTCGATGGCCTCTCCATCCGCTGGCCAGACGCGCCGCTGGACCAGGAGCGCAGGCTGCATGGTCCCAAGATGCGGGCCGTGGCCGCATTCACCCGTGCCAATCCGATCGACCAAACCGTATTGACCTCAACTCAACCGCGTCTGGGCATCGTAGCGACTGGCAAAGCCTACCTTGACGTGCGCCAGGCACTGGAACGCTTGGGCATTGATCAGGATCGCGCCGAAGCATTGGGCGTCTGTTTGTACAAAGTGGGGATGACTTGGCCCCTGGAGGCGGATGGTGCCTTGAAGTTTGCGCGCGACCTGAAAGAAGTGTTGGTGGTGGAAGAAAAGCGCGCGCTGATCGAAGACCAGTTGGTCCGCATTCTTTACCATGCACAAACCGCACATCGCCCGCGCGTGGTGGGCAAAACGGACGAACGCGGTCGGCCACTGCTGCCGAGTGAAGGCGAGATAACGCCCATGATGGTCGCCCGGGTGATCGTCGCTCGGCTGGACGCCTTGGGTGATGCAGCAACCGGCTTGCGCCAGCATTTGGTGCAAGCCGAGGCGCAGGCGCAATCGGTTGGCAGCTGCGGGCTGACGACCCAACGCACGCCATTTTTCTGCTCGGGCTGCCCGCACAATACCTCCACCCAATTGCCCGAAGGAAGCCGTGGCCTGGCCGGCATTGGCTGTCATGGCATGGTCCAAATGCTGCCTAAGCGAAACACCATCACCATCACGCAGATGGGGGGTGAGGGGGCGACCTGGATCGGCTTGGCCCCGTTTACCTCGCAACGTCATGTCTTCCAGAATCTGGGCGACGGCACCTACCAGCACAGCGGTCTGCTGGCCATCAGGGCTGCCGCCGCAGCGGGGGTGAACATCACCTACAAAATTCTTTACAACGCTGCAGTCGCCATGACCGGCGGGCAGGCGATCGAAGGTGGCCCGAGCGTTGTTGACATTACCCGGCAGGTGAGGGCAGAGGGTGCAAAAAAAGTGGTTGTTGTGACCGACGACCCGGACAAATACCCCAGCGACGTCGGATTCGCACCAGATGTCGGCATCTACCACCGCAAGGACCTCGATCGGGTCCAGCGGGAGCTGCGTGAGATACCCGGACTGACGGTGCTGGTCTACGACCAGGGCTGCGCGGCCGAAAAGCGGCGCACGCGCAAACAGGTGTCAGACGCCATGTCCAAGCGTCACGTAGTGATCAACGCTGCGGTTTGCGAAGGCTGTGGCGATTGTTCACGGGCGTCCAATTGCATGTCTGTGGTGCCCGTGGAAACCGAATTCGGGCGCAAGCGGATGATCGACCAGTCGGGCTGCAACAAAGACTTTTCCTGTGTCGAAGGCTTTTGTCCCAGTTTCGTCACTCTGAGCGGCGCAACGCCTCGCCGTCTCGAGCGCGATGGCGCCACCAGCCATGACCCGGCTGCAGGGCTGCCCTTGCCAGTCCCTCTGGCACTGGAACGGCCTTACGGCATTCTGGTTACGGGCGTTGGCGGTACAGGCGTGCTGACCTTGGGCGCCCTGCTGGGCATGGCGGCGCATCTTGAAGGGCGAGGCTGCAGTGTGCTGGATTTCACCGGAATGGCACAGAAGAACGGCGCCGTAACCAGCCATATCCGCATAGCACGACAGCCCTCTGAGCTGAACGCCGTACGGCTGGCTCAAGGTGACGCTGACGTGGTGCTGGCTTGTGATGCCTTGGTCGCGGCCGGCGAAGCCGTCTTGTTGCGTTGCAATCCAGGCGTCACGCGCGTCGTTGTGAATCGTCACCTGCAGCCGACGGCCGCCTTCGTGGCTGACAATAACGTTGATCTGCAGTCTGAACAGATCGAGCAGGCGATCGAATCTGTGTGCGGTGCAGACAGGGTGGCGTACGTGCGGGCAACGGCACTTGCCACCGCGTTGGCAGGAGACGCCATTGCAGCCAACCTGCTGATGCTGGGCTTTGCGTTCCAGCGGGGTCTGCTGCCTGTTGGTCTGGCTTCGATCGAACGCGCTATAGAGCTGAATGCTGTTGCCGTGGAGGCCAACAAGAAGATATTCGCTTGGGGGCGTCTGGCAGCGCATGACCCGGCGCAGCTGGCCAGCCTAAGCGGCACGTCCGTGCCTGACCAAGTGCCTGCAGCCATGACCTTGGTGCAGTTGATGGCGCGCCACGAGCAAGAACTTGAAGCCTATCAGAACCGCGCTTACGCGGCCCGTTACCGCGCACTGCTTGATCGGGTGGCCGCCAGAGAACAAGCCATTGCACCTGGTAGTGATGCCCTGACCGGGGCAGTGGCGCGCAACCTGTTCAAGCTCATGGCCTACAAGGATGAGTATGAGGTGGCGCGCCTGTTTGCCAATGGCCGCTTTATGGACAAACTCAAGCGCGAGTTTGAAGGTGATATCCGCCTCGAATTTCACCTTGCCATTCCGCTCATCACCGACATGTTCGGCGCCAAAGGTAAACCCCTGAAACGAAGCTACGGCGGCTGGATGTTGCGCGCTTTCGGACTGTTGTCGTATGGCAAGTCGCTGCGTGGTACGCCCCTGGACCCCTTCGGCTACAGCGAGGAACGTCGCTTTGAGCGTGCGCTGCTGGCAGACTATGTGTCACAGGTTGAAGCGTTGTTGAACGGGTTGTCGCCCGATACCCTGAACCTTGCCGTCAAGCTGGCGATGGTCCCTGAGCGAATCCGTGGGTTTGGACACATCAAACGACAGGCTGCGCTGGAAGCAAAAACCATGTCAGACGAACTGCTGACCGCCTTTCGCGCCGCCGCCTAATGAGGGCGGTCGGTATCCATACGGCGCACGATGAGTGCGTCAAGGACTCGGACGCCCTGGCCACTCGGTAAGACCGTGACCGGGTTCAGGTCGACGGCTTCCAGGTAAGGCTCATAGTCGTGCGCGATCTGCCCTAATTGGGTCACCAGGTCGACGAAAGCAGCTGTATCTGATCCCAGGCCGGTGCGATACCCCGACAACAGGCGATGGAGGGGCGTTTTGCCAATCAGATCCGTCGCAGCCGCTGCGTCAACGGGCAGCAGGTCAAGTGCATGTCCGCCGGTCAATTCAACAAAAACGCCCCCCGGTCCGACGGTCAGGGCCAAGCCGAAAGGCGGGTGCCTCGCCAAACCAACCAGGGCTTCCACGCCGCCGCTGACCATCTCTTGCACCAACACGCCATGAATTCTCGCCTGCGGTGCGAGACGTTGTGCATTGGCATGAATCAGGTCAAATGCTGCGCGCACTGCTGCCTCGTCGCGGATGCCAAGTTGCACGCCGCCGACTTCAGTCTTGTGCGGGATGTCCGGCGATTCGATCTTCATGACCACTGGCCAGCCCAAGGTCTGCGCCGCCCGCACTGCCGACTCACGGTCCGGGGCGAGTCGCTCACGGGTAGTAGCAATGCCATGGGCGCTCAGAAAATCTTTGGCCTCACGCTCCGTCAGCGCAGGACCTTCGGACAATCTGCGCACCCATACATCTTGCCGGCGTAGCTCAGTCAGCGGGTCGACGCGCCGGGGCGCGCTGTCGGCCATGGCGTGCCCGAGTGCGCCGAGGCCAGCTCGCCCGCCTTGCAGGATCGGAACCCCAGCTGCCAACAAGGTCTCCCGGATCACCGGATGCGGGCCGTCCGCCAGCAAGCTCAGGAAGACCACGGGCTTGCTGCCTTTGGCATGGAACTGCCCGATTGCGCTCGCAATACCAGCGTACTCATGAGCGCCATCGGCATCGAGCCCCAGAGGCGTGTCCTGCACCGCCACCAGAGTTGACACCGAAGAGTCTGCAGCGAGCAGTTCCAATGCGTCGCGGTATCTGTCTGGATCACCAAAAACGATCCCTGTCATGTCCAGAGGGTTGTCGGCATGCGCGAACGGCGGCAGCAACTTATCGATCGCGGTTTTGGTGCTGGAAGAGAGCTCCGCGAAGGCCACGCCGGCACTGGCAGCCAGGTCAGCAAAGTGAGCCAAGCCACCGCCACTCACACCGATCGCGGCAATGCTGCGCCCGGCAACACGACGGCCTGGCGCAGACAGCAATGCCGCTGTTTCAACCAGTTCGTCGTAGTCGTTGACCTCAATCACACCATGTCTGCGCAGAAACGCCGAGGTGGCTTCATTGGAGCCGGCCAACGCGCCCGTATGGGCGGCGGTAGACCGGGCGCCGCGAACTGATCGGCCAGTCCGCAGGGCAACCACCTTGAGATTGGCTTGATGGGCTTGCGCCATGGCCCGGGCAAAGGCTGGCGGGTTGGAAATTTTCTCGAGGAGCAAGGCCACCACACGCACGGTGTCGGTGGTCGCAAAATAAGTCATGTAGTCTGCAATGTCTGTCACGGCCGCATTGCCGGCTGACACCACATGGCTGACACCCAGGCGGCCACAGTTCGCCAAGGCAATGGCCGTGGCACCAGAATGCGAAACAATAGCCACAGAGCCTCGGCGCATCCCCGGCACCAGACGAGAACTAAAAAGAGCCAGCCCCGTGGCTGGAACGTAAAGCCCCAGGCAGTTAGGACCACAGAGAGCCATATTGCCCGCAACGGCGCTCGCAGCCAATGCTTGCTGGAGTAGACCGCCAGCCGCGCCGGTCTCGGCAAAGCCGCTGGCCAGCACCACCGCGCCCGGTATGCCCAGCTCTGACGCCTCCCTCACAACCTCTACCGCCGTCGCTGCCGGAACGGCGATCACCACCGCGTCGGGGCGGTGAGGCAGGTCGGCCAATCGAGGTACGGCCGGCAAACCAAGAATGCTGCTGGCAGACGGGTGCACAGGCCACACGTGGCCAGAAAAATTGCAGGCTAAAAGGTTTCGTAGGACGAAACCGGAAGAGGCCTCAGGCCGCTCCGAGGCCCCGACAACGGCCACACTGCGTGCCTCAAGCAGGCTGCGCAAGTGCGTGTTGGGCAGAGTCATCCTGAATCTGTGAGCGTGCGGCTCAGTCAAGTCCTGCGAACGGTGAGTCGCGGAAGTTCAGGTATTCCTTGAGGGACATGGTCGCCAGATTGCGCATCCAATCCCGGCCCTGCTTGGTCGAGTGCAAGGCCGCGATGGCCTCGATGTTGTATTGAAAGGAACTCAGGAGCCCGGCGACCATCTGCTGATTGTTGAGCGAGGCTTTGGTGTACTTCAAGGCTGGCACCGGCATGCGGGCCATTTTGCGGGCTAACTTGTCAGTCTCAAGCGCCAGTTGGTCGGCAGGCACCACCTTGTTGATCAATCGCATCTCGCGCGCCTGGGCGGCATCCACAAGATCACCGGTGAACATCAACCAGCGCGTGTCACGGCTGGACAGCAGCCAAGGCATCATCAAGGACGGAGGACCAGAGTTATGCCTTACTTCAGGCTCACCGAATTTGGCTGTGTCTGCGGCAATAGCGAGGTCGCAGCACATCATGAGTTCAAGGGCACCCGCCAGGGCGTAACCATGGACCGAGGCGATGACCGGGATAGGCGCGCGCCAGATATTGAGCAATGCCTCCACGTTTTCGCTCATGTCGGTGCGCCAGAAATCCACATCAACATCGAAGTCACCGCCCTGGAGGTCGTAGCCCGCCGAGAACGCCCGACCAGCACCACGAATGACCAGTGCATTGACGTCCGGGTCGGCCACAGCTGCGGCAAGTGCATGGTCAATCTCATGAATCACCGTCTTGTTCATCGCGTTAAGCTTCTCCGGACGGTTGAGCGTGATGGTGGCGAATTTGTCCTGCTGGTCCTTGTCGTAAAGGATCGTTTCGTAGGCCATGTTGGTTTTCTCCAGGGGTCAGCTTGGTGGGATTAGGCGGGGCGCAGAGCGCAGCGGCTGGGTGCCACTTAAGTTTAGCTGGTCATCTGAGCGCTCTCATTAGAATGATTTCCCACGACGGCCATTGCGAATGGCCGCGTCAAACCCGGAGTTCTGGCTTGCCGCACGATGACCTGCCCATCATTGACATGACGCCGTTCCATGGCGGCGGAAGTGGCGCGAATGACGTGGTCACGCGGGTTCAAGCTGCCTGCCTCAACACTGGGTTTTTTCTGGTCACTGGCCATGGCGTCTCAGTTGATGTCATCGACAGGCTTTACCGTGCGGCTCGCGGGTTTTTCGATCAACCTGAAGAGAGTAAGCATTCCCTGATTGGACAGCCAGCGCATATGGGTGGCTTGGGGTTTGCACCCCTGCTCAAGGAGGCGCTGGCCGCCACGCAGGGCCAGGCGACGCCAGGTGACATCAAGGAAAGCATCAACTACGGGCCGAGCTTACCTGGCAGCCTCTGGCCAGCCCAAAATGCGGAACTACAGGGTGCATGCGCGGCCTATTTTTCTGAAATGGAACAACTGGCGAAGCAACTGCGGCAAATTTTCTGCGCTGCGATCGGCCTGCCTACTGATTATTTCGAGCCTGGTTTTGTCAACCATCTGTCTGCCTTGCGAGTCATCAATTACCCGGCTCAAACCGTGGCGCCCTTGACCGGACAACTCAGGGCCGGCGCCCACACCGATTACGGCTTCATGACGATTTTGCGTTCGGAGGCATCGCCGGGTGGCTTGCAAGTCCGACGCCGGGACGGCACCTGGATTGATGCACCGGCCATCGACAACGCCTTCATCGTGAATATCGCCGATGCCTTCATGCGCTGGACCAATGACACCTGGGTTTCGACACCGCACAGGGTGATTAATCCACCGCAATCAATGCGTGGCTTGGCGCGGCGGCAGTCGATGGCATTTTTTGTCAATCCATCCAGCGACACACGCATTGAATGCCTGAAGGCCTTTTGTAAGGTCGGCATACAGCCCAAATACGAGCCGGTTACCTTCTCGGACTACATCGACTTGAAGACCAAGCAGGCCTTCTCGACATAGCCTGGATGAGCCACTAGAATGATTTTTCAGCCCTCAACCCAAGGAAGTACACCACCATGAACCTGGATAGACGTCAGCTACTCGCATCAATGGCCGCTGCAGCAGGCTCCTCGCTGTTGCCAAATAGCGCAATGGCGCAGGGCAAGACCCTCATCGTACCCACCTTGGGCGGTGTCTGGGAGCAGTTCTGGCGCAGCCAAATTGCGCCTGCGTTCACCAAGGCTTCGGGCGCAGCCGTTACCCTTGACGTTGGCAATGGGCGCGTGTTCGGGGCCAACCTGCGTGCCGCCGGCGTCAACAAACCACCTTACTCGATCGTGATGACCAATGAAGTCTTCGCGTCGGGTCTGCGCAAAGAGGGCTTCTTCGAGAAGCTTGATTTGACCAAAGTGCCCAATTACAACGACCTCTATCCACTGGCCCGGTCCAGTGGCGGTTGGGGTGCCATCGGCGCCGTGTCACCCATCGGTATCGGATACCGCACTGACTTGGTCAAGACCAAACCCAAGGCCTGGAAAGACCTCTGGAACAACCCGGAGTTCAAGGGCAAGATAGGCCTCTATAACTACGCCAACAGCGCGGGCAAGATGACTCTGGCCTTGGCTTCAAAGATATTTGGCAAAGACCAGTACGATGTGGATGCTGGTTTTGCCGCGCTTCGTAAACTGGGCAA
>RFWA01000005.1 GCA_009922295.1 Betaproteobacteria bacterium | reverse complement strand
GCCTTTCGGTAGCCGGGCCCACAGAAACATACCGCCAGCCGGGGTGTTCCAGGTCAGAGTTTGGTCAGGTTCGCGGCCGGCCGGAAAGGCCTCGGCCAGCGCCTGCAGCATGGCATCGCGCTGCGCCTTGTACAGGGCGCGGATGGTGGGCAAATGCCGATCCAGGAAACCGTTTTGCATCACCTCAAATATCACGCGCTGGTTGAAGCCGGGGCTGTGCAGGTCGGCGGCTTGTTTGGCCTGAAGCAGCTTGGGGTAGACCGCGTGCGGCGCCACCAGGTAGCCCAGCCGCAGCCCGGGCGCCAGCACCTTGGAAAACGAGCCCAGGTAAATGCCACCAGCCGGGTGGCGTGCGGTGAGCGGTGCCGGCGGGGGCGTGTCAAACCACAGGTCGCCATAGGGGTTGTCTTCTATCAGCGGTATGCCCAGCTCAGCGGTGGTTTGGCTCAGCCCGGCACGGCCGGCTTCACTCATGCTGCGCCCTGTCGGGTTCTGAAAGTTGGGCAACACGTACAAAAAGCGCGCCGCTGATCCTGACCCGTTCCCCGCCAGAGCCTTGCTACGCAGGTCGGCCAGGTCGATGCCGTCGGCATCGTTGCCAATGTCTTGCACCTCCGGCTCCATTGGCATAAAGGCCGATACGGCGCCCAGGTAGGTGGGGGATTCGACCAGTACCCGGCTGCCGGCGTCAATCAGCACCTTGGCCACCAGGTCCAGCCCTTGCTGCGAGCCGGTGGTGATCAGCACCTGCGCCGGGTCCACCGCCCAGGGCACGCCAGCCGCTGCGCTGTGGCGGGCCAGGTCGGCGGCCACGATCTCGCGAGGGTAGGCCGCCCGCAAAGCTGATGATGCCGGGCTGCTCGGTCACCTTCAGGATCTCGCGGATGACCGAGGGGTTCATTTTTGCGGCGCGTGCCGCCAGGGTCCAGCTCATGGGCGTCTCCGATGGGTGCAGCAGGTTGCCTCAGCTGAGGCGTTTTCCAATGAACACACTGGCCACAACGGCCAGTGCAAAACCGAGCGTCACCAATTCCAATGGTTCGCCCAACAGCGGCACCGCCGCCAATATGCTTAAAAAGGGTTGCAGCAGTTGCGTCTGGCTCACCCGCAGGGCGCCACCCAGTGCCAGGCCACGAAACCAGGCAAAAAAGCCGGCCCACATCGAAAACACGCCCACGTACAGCAGGCCCAGCCAGGACGGCAAAGCAATGGGGTGTTGTGGCCAGGTCAAAAGCGCGCCGGGCAGGGTGACGGGCAGCGCCATCACGCAGATCCAGCAAATCACCCGCTCAGCCCCCAGGCTGGGCGTGACCTGGGCGCCAAACACATAGCCCATGGCCGCCAGCAAGACCGCGCCCAGCAAGAGCAGGTCGGCCCACTGCACCGCAAAGCCGCCGCTATGCTGTTGCGCGCGAAACAGCGAGTACGCCACCACCAGGCTGGCACCGGCAGCCGCACTAAGCCAGAAACCCAGCCGGGCGCGTTGGTGCATCACCCAGGCCGCTGCTGCTGCCGTGACCAGGGGCAGCAGCGCCAATACCACCGCAGCGTGGCCGGAGCTCACGTGGCGCAGCGCAAAGCCCAGCAGCAGCGGAAACCCCAAAGCATTGCCTACCACCGCCAGGGCCAGCGGCCGGCGCTGGACCCGGGTTGGCCAAGGGGCGCGGGTCAATAACAAGAACAGAATGGACAGGCCGCCGGCCAGCGTGGCCCGGCCAAAGGTGACAAACCAGGGTGAGAGCTGAGGGGCTTCCGCCGTGCCGGTGGCCAATCGGGTCATCGGCAGCGTCACCGCAAAAATGGCCACGCCCAACAGCCCCAGCCACATGCCGCGGGTTTGCTGCGACATGCTCACAGCGTGGCCATCCAGCCGGCGGTCAGCACCAGCACCCCGGCCATGAGCCGGTTGAACCAGCGCAGTCGCAGGCCTGATTGGGCGGGTCCGCTGAGCCATTCGCGCAGCAGGGAGCCGACGAGTGCGTAGCTCAGATTACTGAAAAATCCGAAAGCCATCATCACCGGCAAGACGATGCCAAATCGTGTTCCCGCGTCGGGCCGACCAGCCAGCCATCCGGCCACCACGGTCAGGGCCAGCATCCAGGCCTTGATGTTGAGAAACTGCAGCATCACCCCCTGCCAAAAGCTTAACTGCAATTGCGCGGCGTTGGCCTGCTGCAAGGCCTTGCTATGTGCCAGCTTCCAGGCCAGCCACAGCAGGTAGGCCACGCCAAAGGCCTGGATGCCCCAGCGCAGCGGCGGCAGCGCCACCACCAGCGTACCCAGGCCGCCGGCGCACAGGCTCAGCAGCAGGCCCCAGCCCACGGGCACGGCCAGCACAAAGCGCATGGCACGGCGCAGGCCCAGGTTGGCGGCCAGTGCGGTGGAGAGGGTGGTGTTCGGGCCCGGGCTAAAGCTGGCCACCGTGGCCAACACCAGCAGGGCGCTGAGTTCGACGCTGTTCATGGGCACTCACTGTAACGCCGAAAACAGTACACCATCAGCACAGCCACGACCCAATTTGGTCTCGCATGATGATCAATGCTGCCTTGCGCTTGATTCAAGACAGGGATGGCCGAGCACCGAGTGCTCGACATGCGGCGCATATGCCAGTCAATGCCGCTGCACTGCGTCGCGGGATGTTCCTTGGCCATATGGCTGGCAAGCCAATAGATTTAAGACTTCAACAGCCTGACCCATAGGGTGCTTTTCGGGGCTTAGGGGCTCCATCCAGCCCAGGACAATCGCATTAGAGCGCTAGTTGAAATTGCCTATTTCACGTCGGCGAATGACGGAGTACCCGATGAACGACTTGGACGCGTTATTGAACGATCAGGAAGCCCCTAGATACCTGGGACTTGCCCCTTTTTTGCGCGCGAGCATTGCTGGGCAGGATCTCCGATCGGTCACCAAGAAGATGCTGCAGCGCCTGGCCGTGGACGAGTCCAATCCCCAGTTGTTGATGAACCTGTCCATTGCCATGCAGTGCCTGAACCAGCAGGCGCTCGGCATTGAGTTCCAGAGTGCGGCCTTGGCGTTGACACAGACATTCACCTTGTCGGCTTGCCTGCAGCCGTCCCGAACTCGCCTCTTGATGCTGGCCACGAGCGGCAGCCTTCAGGCTAACACGCCCTTGGACTGCCTCTTGGAAGGTTCTGATGTTGAGTTGATTGTCCATTTCGTGACTGGCCACGACGATCTGTTGGCTGCTGTGCCTGAGCATGATCTCTTGTTTGTGGGCATCGCCGAATCAGACGCCAACCGTGGGCTGTTGCAGTGGCTTGGCGTGCAATTGCAAGATTGGCCCCGGCCGGTGCTGAATCCGCCGGAATATCTGTCGTCGACAAGCCGTGACCTGGCCAGTCGCTTGCTTCAGGGCATTCCCCACCTGCTTGTCCCGATCAACCACCGCCTGACGCGAGCCCAGCTCCTTGGGTCGGCTGCCGGGCTGATCACCCTGGCGCAGATCTCGCCGGACCTGACCTATCCGGTCATCGTGCGTCCGTTGGGTTCACAAGCGGGCGCCGATCTGCGCAAGCTCGACAGCGCACAAGACCTTGGCGCCTATCTGTCCGATGTGCCGGAAGAAGACTTTTTCCTGGCGCAGTTCGTCGACTACAGTGACGCGAGGGGGCAGTTCAGAAAAATCCGGATTGCCTTCATCAACGGTGAGCCCTTTGTCGGCCACATGGCCATATCAACGAATTGGATGATTCACTACACCAACGCCGGCATGTATGAGGACCAGGACAAGCGACGTGAAGAAGCCCGTTTCATGGACGACTTCCCGGACTTTGTGGCCAGGCACAAAGCATCTCTGGACGCTATCAGCGAGCGCATGCAGTTGGAGTACCTGGTGATGGACTGTGCCGAAACGCGCAGTGGCGATTTGCTGTTGTTTGAAATCGACCACGTCGGTGTCGTCCACGCCATGGACGTGGAAGCCCTGTTTCCCTACAAGAACGCGCACATCAATATGGCGAAGACGGCGTTCCGGCAGATGCTACGCAGTCGGATGCAGGGCCCGGGCGCACCGGCTTGAACCTACACCAGCAACAGGCCCTTGGCGGGCTGGTTGCGGGTTTTGGCCAGTGTCTGCAGCAGGGCCTGGTTCACAGTGCCGTGGTCAGTGTTGTGCAGTTCGCACAGCAGTCGGGTTCTGTCGGTGTGGGGCGATTCCAGAGCCATGGCGATCTCTAGCGCAGCGCGGAGTGGCCCGGCCTGTTGGAGTAGCGCGGCCTTCACCGGTGCCGATAGCGGCAGGCGGGCTAACACCTCGGGAAGAGGCTCTCCCAGCAGCAGGTCCATGTGTGACAGCAGCCCGCACAGGTAGACGTCTTCTTCGGGGCACTGGCCGGCGCTATCGGGTTGCAACTGCACCATCAGGCGGGCCCGCAGCGCCATGGCGGTGCTGATCGGCAGCAAATCGCGGTCACTGCTGGCGCGCGGCAACTGTTCGCGCAACCAGGCGCGCAATTGGGCATAGCCCAAGGCTTTGACCGCCTGCGACAAAGAGTCTACCGGCATGCGCAGGCCCAGGCCGACTGAGTTGGCGAAACGCAGCAGCCGATAAGCCAGGATCGGCTCGCGCCGCAGCAACTGGTCAATGTCTGCATGGCTGTCGTCTGCGTCTACAGCCTCCAGCAGTCGCGTGATGGCGCTGCGGGCCGGCTGGACCAGCCGTTTGCCATAGCCGTCCAACACCTCCTCCACAGGCCAGCCTGCGACGCCCCAGGCATTGAGCTCATCCAGGCACAGGTCTACCTGCCGACGGCTTGCCACATCGGCGTACAGATGACCGCTGGGTAAGGGACTGCGCGTGGGTGGCGACCAGACTTGCTCAAGGGCCTTGGGTTTGGGTCTGGACACTTGTAAGCTGGCCAGAGCTTCTGTTGCCGTCAGGGTCAGCAGCAGGCCGCTGAAGCAGGGCGCCAGCGAAGCTGGTGGTCGGGCGCCCGGTGCACCCCGCCACAACAGAGCCAGACCGCGTTGGTGCGCCTGATGGACCCGGCGCGCGATGGTCGGGTCACGCAATAAACTCTCGTCCAAAATCAGGCCTGGACTGCCGGGTTGAGCGTGGTCCAGCAAGTTGCTCAAGAGTGCGCCAGAGCTGACCGCCAGCAGCAGGGGCAGGGCTTTGCCGGGCCATAGACCCTGCAGCGCGGCCAGCAGCCCGGGCCCGTCGGTTACCGGATCGCCGTGGGTACCAATGGCCAAGCCGATCGCCGCCGGCTCGCGGTGGGCGTTCCAGTACAGCTGGTAGCCCAGCGACACCTCATCCAACACAGGGGTTGTCATCGTGCTCAGCTGATGAAGTTGAACAGTGACAGCTTCTGCACCTGGGCATAGGACTGCAGTGCCGCCTGGTAACCGGTTTGAATCCGCGTGAAGTCAGAAATACCTTTGACCATGTCAAGGTCTTCGGCGCGTGACCGGTCGGCTTCGAGCTGGATGGTCCGGCCCTCCTGGACCGACTGGATGGCGTCGGCACGGTTCAGCCACTGCCCCGCCTGGCTGCGCGCCGCCTGAAGTTGGTTCATGCCGGTATCGATCTGGGTCAGCGCCAGCCCGATGGCCTGCGCGCGCTGGCTGCTGGTGGCGGTGCTGTCGCTGATGGCGGCAATCGCATCGTCGACGACCTTGAACATATTGGTTGTGGTGCTCGGGCTGACCAGCACGGTGTCCCCATTGGCCGGCGTGCCATTGGCAACCAGCGACAGCCCGTCAAAGGTGATGGCCTGGCCCGGCGTGTAGCTGGGGTTGGGTGTCGCTGGAACGGCGGGTGCCGGCAGCACGGTCGTGGGAGGGATGTTGGTCGTGTCTTGCACGCTGTAGGTGGTGGCGCCGCCCACACCTGGCGCGACGGTGAATGTCACGCTGTAGTTATGGCCGGTGAGGGCGGTGGGGTTGAGCACCTGGCCGGTGTTGGTCCATAGGCTGCCGGTATTGCTCGTTCCCGTGGCCAGGTTGAAGCTGCCGTTGCCGGAACGCACATTCATCCAGACCGCCTGGCCGTCCATGGCGGTGGGGAGACCGACGTCCGTGCTCGCCGGCTGCCCTGCCACGCCATTGAAGCTGACGCCGCTGGCACCGTCAGAGAACGGCGCGCTGGCGCTGCCCAAACCCCCAAAAAGGGGTGTTCCATTGCTGTCTCGGCTGTTGGCCATGGCGAACAGCTGCTCCCGCAAACTGGTCATTTCCTTGGCGATGCTGCTGCGGTCCGCGGCGCTGTAGCCGCCATTGCCGGCACTGACCGTCAGCTGACGCAGGCTTTGCACCACGCCGGTGGCGTCACCCAGCGTCGACTCTGCCAGCGTGAGCGTGCTGCGTTGCACCTCGAGCGAACGGTTGTCGCTGGTGATGCGTGCCAGGCGGGTCAATGCGCGCTCGGCCTGGGCCGCGCCCGTGGGGTCGTCGCTGACCCGGTTGACGTTTTTGCCTGAGGTCAGCTTCTCTTGCTGGCCAGCCAACTCGCTTTGGCGTGCGTAGATGTTCTGCAGGGCATTGTCGTAAGCGTTGGCTGAACTGAGTCGCATGATGGAATCCTTTTGGGGCGGCCCGCCTAGCGGCCCAGACTCTGCAGCAGTGAGTCGAACACGCCTTGCGCAATCTGCAGCATCTTGGCTGAGGCCTGGTAGGCCTGTTGGTACTGCAGCAGTTTGGCTGCTTCCTCGTCCAGGTTCACGCCCGACACACCGGCGCGATCTTGCTCAATATTTTTGGCAATCGACTGCGACACGTCAGCGGCGTACGAGGCGCCCTGCACCATCACGCCAACCTGGGCCATCAGGCCGGCATAGCCGTCGGTCAGGGCGGAGCCGTCAAACAGGGCCGCATCGCGCAGCGCCATCAGGCTCATGGCGTTGCTGCCGTTGAGCTTGGGATCGGCATTGGGCTGTATCGAGGCGTTGCTGCCCACCACAAAGGTGTCGCCGGCCACAGCGGTGCCTTTGAGCGTCAGTGACCAGCCTGTGGCGCTGGTGGTAGATGTGGCTGGGTTGTACTCGATGGCCTGGCCCGCCGTATAGGCGTACGTAGTGGCACCTGTGTCGGAGCGCGTGTAGGTGCCAGGGGCGGTAAAGGTCAGCGTCACAGCGGTGGTCGGGGCAGGCATGGAGCGCGCGGCCAGGCTGGCCAGCGCCAGTGTGCCCAAGTTGCTGCTGCCGGCCCGCGCCGCCACAGGGCTGCTGATGGCCAGCGCGCCAGGCGAGGTAAAGGCGGTGGCGATGGTAGCCGCCACGGCACTGAAGGGTTTGAGCAAAAAGCTGTCTCCCTGCGCGGCGGTTCCTGCGATGGTGAGGTCCAGCCCGTCGATCTTGATCGGCGTGGTCGAGAAGTCGGTCACAAGCCCATCGGACAGGCGGGTCACGCTGCCCGCGCTGCTGCCTGTGAAGTAGATTTGGTAGTCGGAGGCCTGCAGCGCACTCGCGCCAGAGCTTGGGACGCTTTGCACGGCGATCGCCACAGTGGCAGTGCCAGTATTGCTGCTGGCAGGGCGCCCACCAGGGATCGGAACCATCTGGATCAGGTCGCCGCCAGCGAGGCCTTTCAGGTCCAGCCCCAGCCGGTGTTGGGCATTGACGGCGGTGCCGATCGCCAGTGCCAAGCGGCCGAGCAATTGGCCCGCATCCTGCAAGTCACTGTTTTGAAACCTCAGCAAGCCGGCCAATTTGCCGCCGCCCAGGGTCGCCTCTTCCAGCACGGTGGTGCTGCTGCCCAGCGTCAGGGTCAATTTTGCTTTCGACGGGTCGCCAAAGGTGTCCGTGCCCAGTGACACAGGCCTGACGTTGGTGCCCAACACCAGTGGCTGGCTGCCGGCCACGAAGACATTGACCGTGCCGTCGTCTGCCGCAACACTGCTGGTCTGTACGTAGCCGTTCAGGTCCTTGATCAGTTGGTCACGCTGGTCCAGCAGGTCATTGGGCGCCTGGCCCGAGCCGTTGGTTCGGGCAATTTCCTGATTGACTTTGGCGATACGTGCGGCCAGCGAGTTGACCGAGGCCACCGCCGATGCCAGCTCACTGCCCACCCCGCGCCTCAGGTCTGTCAGGCGGCTCTCAGCGGTTCGGATCCGCGCCGTGGCCTCGTCGACCCGCGTCAGCACCACGGCGCGAGCGCTCAGGTCAGTGGGCGCGTTGGCCACGTCCGAGAAAGCGTTCATCATGTCGCTGATGGCTGAACCGAGTCCGGCCTTACCGCCCTGGAACACATCTTCCAATTGCTTGAGCTGAGCCAGGCGTTCAGTGTCGCTGGCTGACACCGAGCTCGACAAGGCCGCCTGCCGTGTCAGAAATTCGCTGTGTTGACGCTGCACCGTGGAGATGTCGACACCTGCGCCGATATAGCCGCCTCCGGTGTACTGCCCCTGCACGGTTTGCACCACCACCGACTGGCGTGAGTAGCCAGGTGTGTTGACGTTGGCAATGTTGTTGCCGGTGGTCTGCAAGGCCGCCTGGTTCGCCTGCAGCGATCGCACCCCGATATTGAAAATGCCGCTCATGATTCAGCACCTCAGGCCTGGGCCCGCTGCAGCCGCAGCGTGGTGTTGATGGCGCGGCTCAGCTTGTTGGCGTACTCCGGGTCGGTCGCGTAACCGGCGCGCTGCAAGCCCGAGGCGAAGGCCAGCGGCGAGCTGGTTTGCTGCTTGGCCTGGGCGTAGCGGGGCGTCTCGGTGATCAGCCGCGCATAGTCTCGGAATGAGGCGTCGTAGGAGTCGTAGGCACGGAACTTGGCAACAGTTTTCTTGGCTACGCCATCGACGTACTCTGTGGTCGTGACCTCGGCCACCTTGCCAGTCCATTTGGGTCCGGCCTTGATCCCAAACAGATTGAAGGAGGGTGTGCCATCTTTTTGTTTGATCTCATGCTTTCCCCAACCGGTCTCGTGACCTGCCTGGCCCAGCATGAAACCGGCGGGCAGGCCAGTCGCTTTGGCCACCCGGTCGGCTGCATCGCCGTGGCGCTTGACAAAATTGCTGGACGCGCTGGCAGGCGCTACACCGTGTGAGCTGTAGGCAGCGGTTGCAACAGCTGCGATCTTGGCCTTTGCCGCGGGCGGGCTTGCCGACACCTTGGGTGGCGTCGAAACTTTGGGGCTGACGGGCTCTTCCGGGTTGCCCATCTGGCGTGACAGTTGCTTGGCGATCAGTTCGGACAGGCCGCCAGGCTGGCCGGACATCTGCACAGCAAACTGTTGGTCCAGCAAATCTGCGCCCAGATCGCCGCCGGGACTGTCCATCAAGCCAGACTTCATGGTGGCTTCGCGCATGCTTTTAATCAGTTCCCGCATGAACAGCGATTCAAACTGCTTGGCCGCCTGCTGGATTGATTCCGGCGTGTTTTGCCCGGCCTGGGCCTTCAGCGCACCCAGGCTGCGGGCGTCTGCTGCCAGAGCATCGGAAGCGCTTGGGAGATGGGCTAGGCTCATGTCAGATGACCTCGAGTTCTGCGTTCAAGGCGCCAGCGGCCTTGATCGCCTGCAGAATGGCGAGCAGGTCCTGCGGCGTTGCGCCCAGCGCGTTGAGGGCCCGCACCACGTCTGAAAGCAACGGTGCTGCGGGTACCTGGATCAGGATGCCGGGCTCCTGCCTGATCTGAATATTGCTCTTCTCTGCGACCACCGTTTGCCCGCCTGTGGACAGGGCGTTGGGTTGGCTGATGATGGGCGTGGTGCTGATGCTGATCGACAGGTTGCCATGGGCGATCGCGCAGGCACCCAGCGTCACCGACTGGTTCAGCACGATGGAGCCGGTGCGCGAGTTGATCACCACCTTCGCGGCACGAATCGAGTCTTGCAATGGCAACTCTTCCAACTCAGCAATAAATGACACCCGGGCATCGGAGTCCATCGGGGCATTGACCCGCACTGTGCGGCCATCCAAGGCTCGTGCGGCGCCTTCACCAAATCGACGGTTGATGGCCTGAGCCACCCGGCGTGCGGTCTGAAAATCAGAGGCTTCCAGCCCCAGGGTGATGCTGATGCCTTCCAGCAGGGGAGTCGGCACGGTGCGCTCCACCTGGGCACCGCCCGGGATGCGCCCTGCGCTCAGGTGGTTGACCTGGACCTTGCTGCCCCCGGCCGAGGCGCCGGCGCCGGCCACCACCAGATTGCCCTGCGCCAGGGCATAGATCTCGCCATCGGCACCCTTGAGTGGTGTGCTGATCAGCATACCCCCTTTGAGCGATTTGGAGTTACCCAGGGAAGATACGTTCACATCGAGCGCTTGGCCCGGCCGCGCAAAGGCGGGCAATTGCGCGGTGACCAAAACCGCGGCCACATTTTTTAGCTGCAGTTGCCCCACTGCGGCCGCGGGCAGGGTGATACCGAGCTGCTGGAGGTAATTGGTCAGGCCCTGCGCGGTATAGGGCATTTGGGTGGTCTGGTCGCCGGTACCGTCCAAGCCCACCACCAGGCCAAAGCCGGTGAGCTGGTTGCTGCGCACGCCTTCTACGGCGGCCACTTCCTTGATCCGGCTGGCCTGAGCTGGGCTGGCGCACAGCAGACTGGCCAACATCAGCCAGCTTGCAGCCACGCTGATGCGGCGCATGCGTTGACGGAAAAGTGTTTGGAAAAATACGTGCATGAATAGTGACCCCTCGGCACTATTCTCTTAAGCTTTAGAACGGTAAAAAGCTGAAAAAGAACCGTGATAACAGGCCAACTGTCTGCGCCTCGGCTTGGGCGCCACGGCCACGCGACTCCATGCGCGCGTTGGCCACCTTGTTGGAGCTGACCACATTGCCCGGTTGTACTGTTTTGGGGTCCACCGTCCCCGAAAACCTCAGCACGTCGACGTTCTGGTTCACACCGACCTGTTTTTCACCCGTGACGACCATGTGGCCATTGGCCAGAACCTCGACCACCGTGGCGGTGATGGTGCCGGCAAAGGTGTTGGCGCTCTCGGTGCCGCCCTTGCCAGAGAAATCATTGGTGGAGGCCGCGCCCACTTTCAGGTTGGCAATATCCATGGCCGAGATCAGCGGCGCGGCCGATATGCTGGCGTCCAAGCTCGAGGTGCGGTTGGAGGTTGATTTGGAGACCTGGCTGGCGGTCACGTTTTCCACGATCTGAATGGTGATGGTGTCGCCAATGCTGCGCGCGCGTGGGTCCTCGAAGGCGGGTCGGTAGCTGACCGCTTGGAACAAGCTGCCACTGGCAGGACGCGGCGCCGCCATCAGGGGCAGTGGTGTGGGTCGCGGTTCGGCAAAGTCCACTTTCACCGGCTTGGGCATGGTCTCGCAGCCTGCCAGTAGCAGGCCCAGGCCGGCAGTCAGTCCAAGTGTCAGCGTCAGGCGACGCATCACAGCTGCCCCAGTTTCTGCAGCATCTGGTCTGAGGTCTGGATCGCCTTGGAGTTCATTTCATAGGCGCGCTGGGTTTGGATCATGCTCACCAGCTCCTGCACCACGTTCACGTTAGAGGTCTCGACAAAGCCCTGCATCAGCGAGCCCAGGCCGTTTGCCCCCGGGGTGCCGCTGCTGGGTTGGCCCGAGGCCGGACTTTCAGCGTACAGGTTCTGGCCCTTGGGCTCCAGTCCGGCCGGGTTCAGAAAATTGGCCAATGCGATGGTGCCCGCAGTTTGCGGTGCCGTGGTGCCCGGAATTTGTACCGTGACCGTGCCGTCGGCGGCAATGGCCACGCTGGTGGCGTTGACGGGAACCGTGACGCCATTGGCCAGCGGCAGGCCAGTGGCTGTCACCAGCCGACCTTGTGAATCCACCTGCAAAGCGCCGTCACGGGTGTAGTTGGTCGTGCCGTCGGGCATGGTCACCTGGAAAAAGCCGTTGCCCTGTATCGCGACGTCCAGCTTGTTACCCGATTGCTGCAGATTGCCCTGCGCAAACGATCGGCTGGTGGCCACGGTACGCACACCCAAACCAAGCTGCAGGCCTGTGGGAAGCTGGGACTGTTCCGAGCTGTTGGCGCCAACCTGGCGCAGGTTTTGGTACATCAAGTCTTCGAACACGGCGCTGGCGCGCTTGAAGCCGTTGGTGGAGACGTTGGCCAGGTTGTTGGAGATGACGTCCAGCTGCATTTGCTGGGCCTCCATGCCGGTCTTGGATATCCAGAGCGAGTTGATCATGTCGGTGTCCTTCTGTCGTCAATATTTTGGGTGTTCAACCCTGCTGGCCCAGCAGCTTGCCGGCGGAGCGGTCGTTGGATTCGGCGGTTTGCAGCAGCCGCATTTGCGACTCAAACTGCCGGGCGGCTTGAATCATGCCCACCATGGTTTCAATCGGATTCACGTTAGAGCCCTCCAGAACACCACTTTGCACCCGTGCGTCGGGGTCATTAGGCAGCGCATCGCCTGAGGCGGCGCGGAACAGCCCATCCGTGCCGCGCCGCAGCGGGTCCTCAGCGGTGGGGGTCACCAGCTTCAGGCGGCCAATGACGCTGGGGGCCTGATTGCCTACCTTGGCGCTCAGCGTGCCATCAAAGCCAATGGTCACCGCTGCATTGGCCGGCGCGGTGATAGGGGCTCCTCCGTCGGACAGCACCGTCAGGCCGGAGCTGGTCAGCAGGGTGCCGTCGGGGGAAACGTCAAACGAGCCGCTGCGGGTGTAGGACTCCGTGCCATCCAGCGCTTGCACACCAAACCAGGCCTTGCCGACGGTCATGGCGTCCAGGTTTCGGCCGGTTCTTTGAGCTGCACCCGGGGTGTCGAGCTCCCCCGATGTGGCCTCCAGGGCCATCACCCGGGTGCTGGCCCCGTCGCCGCGCACTGGCACGGCGCGAAAGGTCGACAGCTCGGCGCGAAACCCGTTGGTCGAGGCGTTGGCCAGGTTGTTGGACAGCACCGCCTGCCGCGCAGCTGCGGCATTGGCGCCGGTCATGGCGGTGTAGATCATGCGGTCCATAGCGGGCTATCCTGGCTCAGCGCAGGTTCACCAGGGCTTGCACGGCCTGATCCTGGGTCTTGATGGTCTGCACATTGGCCTGGTAACTGCGCTGCGCTGTCATCATGGCCACCAGCTCGGCCGTCAGGTCGACATTCGAGTCTTCTACTGCGCCGGCGCGCAGCTCGCCAAATTTGCCCTTCGTTGGCAATCCCTGGATCGGCTGCCCTGAGGCAAAGGTCTCCACCCAGGCACCACCGGAAATAGGGGTCAGCCCTTGGGGGTTGCGGAAATCGGCCAGCGTCAGCTGCGCCAGACGTTTGGTCTGGCCGTTGGAATACTTGGTTTCCAAAACGCCTGTCTGATCGATCGAGACGCCGGTCAAATCACCGGCCGTGTAGCCGTCCTGCGTCAGCTTGGTCACCTGGAATGACGACCCAAACTGTGTGGTCTTGGTCAAGTCCAACATGGCCGAAAAATCCCCAATGGCCGGGTTCGTCGACTTCAGGGTGATGGATTGCTTGTCCAAAGGCAAAACCACCTCTGGTGTGGTGACCGCAGCCGAACCTGTGCCAGTCACCAATGCGGGTTTGATCATTCGCAGCAAGGTCCCGTCTGCCCCGAACTCCATGCGAAAGAGGGAGCCCGAGGCCTTGAGCGGCTGGTTTGCCGGGATGCCACCGCTGGCATAGGTTGGCAGGAGCGGTGCTGGCGGCGGCACTGCCGCATTGAGCGCGGTGTTCTTGATGTCAAGTGCTTTGTTGGCGGCGTTGGTCGCCTTGATGGTGGCGTTTTGCGTTAGTGCAGTTTGGCCGGCGGCCTGACTGCCCCCATCAAACACATCCCACGCGTCTTTGACCACGGGCGGTATCGCCGTCGCGTCGGGCCCGACATTCACAAAATAGACGTTCAGCGGTACTTCAAGCCCCTGCGAGTCGAATGCCGTCACTGCGGTGCCATATTTGGTAAACGGCGTCGGCGTTGCAGAATCTGTGGCCACCGTCGCCCGGGCGTCCAGATTCACTTCCGCAGTGATGGACGTTGTGGCACTGGCAGCAATGGGCGCACCGGTAGGTACCACCAACTTGCCGGGCGTCACGCTGGTAGGTTGGCCCAGTGAGTCCAGTGTGTAGCCCATCACATTCGCTTGCTGGTTGGTCACCAAGTTGCCTTCGCGGTCGAGCTTGAACTGGCCGTCGCGCGTGTAGGCGGCTTTGCCCTCTGAGGTCGTGATCTGGAAGAAGCCGCCACCGTTGATCGCCACGTCCAGGCTGTTGCCGGTGATGTTGATGCTGCCCTGGGTGAACTGTTGCGACACCGCAGCCACGGCCACGCCAATGCCCTGGCCTGTGTCGGTGCCACCCGAGCCGGCTGATGACACCAGCGCGGCAAACTCAGCCCTGGAGGCTTTGGCGCCCACGGTATTGGCGTTGGCAATGTTATTGCCGATGATGTCCAGATTCTTGGTTGCGGCGTTCAGGCCAGCAAGGCCGGTTTGAAAACTCATGGTGTGTTCCTGTCAGTCAATGTGTTTAACAAATGGCGCTTCACAGCACCGCTTTGATCTGTTCGTAGCGCACCGTTGCGCCACTCTTGAGTGCAAGGCTCATGGCACTGCCGTCGGACCCGACCGAGCTGATGGTGTCGCGCGCCAGCGCGGTGGCGGCGATGGCTTGACCAGCGTTGCTGGCAGTCACCTTGAAGCGCAAAGTGCCGCCGCCGGTGTATTTGCTGGCATCCCATGAAAACTGTTGACGCCCGCCCGCCATGCCACCCAGCTCCAGGGTGTCCAGCAGTTGACCGCCCGGCGAGAGAATCTGCACACTCACCTTGTCGGCTGGGCTGGCCAGGTCCATGACGCCATTGGCCTGACCATTCGTCACGGCCAAACCATTGCCTGCGGTCAGCACGTCGTGTCCGATGATGGACGCGCTTTGCAGCATTTGCATCGAAGAAAATTGTTTGGCCATTTCAAGGACGCTGCTGTTGAGCTTTTCAATCCCGGACACCGTGCTGATCTGCGCCGTCTGGCTGGTCAGTTGCGCGTTGTCCATGGGGTTCATGGGATCCTGGTTGTTCAACTGCGCCACCAGCAGTTTCATGAAACGGTCCTGCTGGGATGCGGCGTCTGTTTTTTCTGCGGCGGTACCGCTGGCGGAAAGGTTTTGCAGCACCGGGCTGCTGATAGGGGTGGTGGATGAGATTGCCATGGCGGGACTCCTTGAATTTATTGACCCATTTGCAGGGTTTTGAGCAGCAGTGTCTTGGCAGTGTTCATCACCTCGACATTGTTCTGGTACGAGCGTGATGCCGAGATCATGTTCACCATTTCCTCCACCGGGTTCACGTTGGAGTGGGTCACGTAGCCATCGGCGTCGGCCGACGGGTGGTTGGGGTTGTGCACTTTTCGCAGGGGCTCGTTGCTCTCCTTGACGGCGTTGACCCGCACACCCGACGAGGCGTCCGAACCCATGGACACGGTTTCGAAGACGACCTGACGTCCTTTGTAGCCCTGGCCATCGGGCCCGGCCACGGCGTCGGCGTTGGCCAGGTTGCTGGCCACCACGTTGAGGCGTTGCGACTGAGCGCTGATGGCGCTCCCTGATACATTGAAGATGGAAAACATGGACAAGGCGGGTCTCCTTGGGTGGTGTCGGCTTACTGGCCTTGGATCGCGCTCAAGATCGTTTTGGAATAGCCGTTAATGAACCTGAGGGTGGCTTCATAACGGACCGTGTTGTCGGCAAAGTTGGCGCGCTCCCGGTCCAGGTCAACACTGTTGCCATCCATGCTGGGCTGGGTTTGAACGGTATAGGCCAGGCCCTCGGTGCCGCCCAGGCTGCCAATGGTGCTGCCCGCCAGCGGAATGTGCCCGGGTTGGGCCGCGGTGGCTTGGATGCGGGGGCCGGCCAGCTGCGCGCTGCTGCCGCTTGCGGCAGCCATGGCGCCGCGGAAATCAAGGTCGCGGGCCACGTAGCCGGGTGTGTCGGCGTTGGCAATGTTGCTGGCGATGACGCGTTGCCGTTCGGCACGCACGACCAGGGCCTTAGAGTGGAAGTCCAGGCCGTTGGTCATAGTTGCGAACATGGTGCCTCCGGGAAGTGATGGATCGGAATCCGGTGCCCACGGCCCGGTTTGACGACGTGCAGCGATTGTGGGGAAAACTTGAATTTCAGAGGCTTCGAATAGAGGGTGAAAGTCCGTTCAACTCCTGTCTTTGTTGAATCCGTGGAACTTCTATAGTCAAAGCCCACATCCTGTTCGGGGCTCACCACCATGTCGTCAATGCAGATCATTCCGTACCGCCAGTCATTCGCGGTGCTGGCCCTGGCCGGCTTGGCGGCGGCCAGCCTCTGCGCGCAAACGCTGAACCCCTCACGCCCTGACTGGTTAGCACCCACCCAGCAGTGGCTGGATGCGGCGGTGGCCACCGCGCTGCCAACGGGCACGAGCGCGCTACGCACTGAAATTGAGTTGGGAGAGCTTGACAGCCGGCTGCGACTGGCCCCCTGTGCCAAAGTGGAGCCTTTCTTGCCGCCCGGCGCACGCCTGTGGGGCAAGACCCGCCTCGGCGTGCGCTGTGTTGATGGCCCCTCGCGCTGGAGCGTTTTTCTGCCGCTGACCGTCAAGGCCTTCGGGCCAGCCTGGGTGGTTAGGGTCGATGTTGCCTCTGGCACCGTGCTGACCGAGAGCGACGCCTTGCAGGCCGAGGTCGACTGGGCGCTGGAGCCCAGCCCCGTGGTGGCTTCGCCGGAGCAATGGGTCGGGCAGGTGGCTGCACGCGCATTGAGCACTGGCCAGGTGTTGCGCCAGGCCGCGATTCGGCCGGCGCAGGTGTTTTTGGCCGGCGCCCAGATTCGCGTCGTGGCGCAGGGACAGGGTTTTCAGGTCGTGACCGATGGTCTGGCGCTTTCGGCGGGGGTGATCGGCCAGCAAGCCCGAGTCCGTATGGACAATGGGCGCATCATGTCTGGCCTGGTGACCGACCGCCGTACCGTCAGCATGGACCTTTAGGATTTAAAAACATGCAAAAAAGTACTCAAGCCCATCCCGAATCAGTCGATAAAGACTATACGAAGCCACTTCAAAGGGATTTCGGGAGAACATGATGAAAATTGGCCAACCGCTCGACAACGCTATCCTGATTAATACCGGGGCTCAAACGCCGTCCGCCAAGTCGGAACGGGGTGCAGTCTCGACCGCAAATGCTACTGCGGCCAATAGCACTGCTTCGGCCGGTATGGCGATCACCGTGTCTACCGCGGCACGTTCCCTGTCGGCCGCCGGCCGCACCGATGCTACGGACGTGGACATGGACAAGGTCAACGCCGTGCGAGCGGCGATCCAGCAGGGCACTTATAAGATCAACGCCGACGCCATTGCCGGAAAACTGTTGTCCAATGCCCAGGAATTGCTCACGCGCAACCGGATATGAGCCGAGTCCGCCTGCTAAACCATCACCATGTCGACGCCGATCGAAACATCTTTTGCCGACACTGAACGCCATGTGGCCGAGGTGGCGGCAGCCATCGTGTCTGGCGAGCCGCTATCTTTGGGTATTGCCTCTGCCAGCCTGCGCCAGGCCACGCTGACCCTCTCAGATGCAGTGCAGCGGCTCAGCCCTGACCAGCAGCTCGACCCGAAATTCAGCGCGCGGGTCCGCAAAATGGCTTCGGCACTGGCCTTGCAGCGAGAGAGTTTGATCCGGCGCACCGTGCTGGTGGAGCGTGCTCTGAATACCTTGGTCCCCGCCACCCGTGAAGTGGCTTATGCGCAGGGTTCCGTTGCCTACGGCAGGGCGGGGCGTCCGACCGGGGCGTTTGGCAGGCTATCTGCCTGAGTTCCTGTTTTTCTCCAGATGGCCAGGATTGGGCTGCCGTTGGCAGCCCTTTTTTGTTTAAGGAATTAGGCGCTCAGTGAGTGCGCATTTTGGCCCGCAGGCGGGCAATGGACTGGCTGTGAAGCTGGCAGACACGCGACTCGGTGACGTTCATCACCAGCGCGATTTCCTTCAGGTTCATGTCCTGCTCGTAATACATGCTCATGATGAGCTGCTCTCGCTCCGGCAGGAGCTTGATAGCCGCCACCAGGGCCTCGCGAAGTCGCTGGTCGCCCAACAGGTTCAAGGGATCGGCGTCACTGTCGGCCATATGGCGGTCAAGAAAGCTGTCATCGTCGTCGTGGCCGCGCCCCATATCCTCCAGGTAAACCAGCTGGGTGCCGCGCACTTTGCCCAGCAGCGACTGGTAGTCGCTCAGGCTCATGCCCATTTCTATGGCAATTTCGCTCTCCAGCGGGGTACGACCCAGGCGGTGCTCCAGCCGGTTCAGGGCCTGCTCGATGTCTTTCTGGCTTTTGCGCGAGCCGCGCGACATCCAGTCGTTCTCCCGCAGTTCGTCCAGCATGGCGCCGCGAATGCGCTGAGTGGCAAAGGTTTCAAACTGTGCGCCCTGGCCGGCCTCATAGCGGGACAACGCGTCTGACAAGCCCATCAGACCAACCTGGATGAGGTCATCCACCTGCACATTGGCCGGCAGCTTGGCCATCATGTGGTGCGCCAGCCGCCGTACCAGGGGCTGGTACTGACGGATCATGGCGTTGCGGTCAAGTTGGCCCTTGGCGGTGTACATCAGTGCACTCCTGCCCAGTGCTTGCGCGGCAGTGCCACGGCGTTCTCAAGCAGGCGCAGCGCCAACTGAAACATTTCATCGGGTCCTGAAGCCGTTTGGCGGCCCACTGTTTGGGCGTGCGCTTGGTAGCCCAGGAAAGTCATGGCGCAGTCCTGCAATTTTTTGGTGGTCGAGCCGGCAGCCACAGATGTGCCCGTAGCAGGGGCGTCGTCCACGATGGCAGCAATGGTCGGCTTGAGGCGAGCCTTCAGCACCATTTCTTTGAGCGCCTGGTAAGCGGTTACCGGCGACATGGCTTGCGGCGACACTGCCAGCAGGGGCTCGATGTCACTGCCGTCGAGCAGCGACACCATCAGGCCTACGCGCGCGTAAATCACCACCACCCCGTAGTTTTGGAAGAGCTGACTGAGCGGCTCGAGCGCACTGGGGCCGCTGCCAGCCGAGTCGCAGAGCCGCTGCAGCCCAAGCCCGGCGGGTACGACAACCCAGGAACTGGCTTCGTCAATGCCGTCGGGGCGCCAGCAGGCATCTTCAAGAAGGTGACCCAGTCCGTGGTTTTGCTCGCCCTCTGCAGTCGTGCCGTCCAGCACGGCCACAGAATATCCCAGCCCAACCAGGGTCGAGCACAGATCCCACAGCAGGGGCAGTTCGTCCTGCTGGCTGCCGTGGCTGGCCAGCGCCATCACCCGTGGGGCTGTTTGCAGGGCAAAACCCTGAAGGCCGGCGCCCTGGTTGGAGAGGTGATCAAGCATTGACTTGCCCCGGATGTGTAGGCAAAGGTTGCGAATAGAAAAAGCCCAGGTCGGCCGCCTTGGGGTCAAACGCCGACTTGGCGGGCGAGCGCATCGACAGGCGCACCAACTTGGCCGCATCGGCTGAGTCCCAGTCTTCGGGAACTTTCTGTCCCATAGTCACGCCGCGGAGCAGCAACTGGTGGCGAATAGAGGCGTCCAGCGCCGGGCCCAGCTTGGCCGCCTCGTCAATCTTGGACAGCACGGCCTGTTGGACCCCGCTGGATTTGAAGGAGGCCACCACGCTGTCAAGGGTGTCACCGTGGCCGCCTGCGTTGAGCACCAGCAGCCTGTTCACCCGTGGCAAATCCAGCACGCTGAGCATGTCCCGCTTGCGTGGGTCGCTCGGTGCCAGACCGGTGGTGTCGATCAACACCATTTTCTTGTTGGCCAGCAGGTTCAGCAGGTCTTGCAGCGCTGCGCGGTCATGTGCAAGGTGCGCGACCACGCCCAGCATGCGGCCAAAGGAGCGCAACTGGTCATGGGCGCCCACGCGGTAGGTGTCGAGTGTGATCAGGCCGACGCTGGCCGGGCCATGTTCACGGGCGCACAGGCCCGCTAGTTTGGCAGCCGTCGTGGTCTTGCCGACCCCGGTCGCGCCAACCAGCGCATAGACGCCACCTTCTTCAATCAGCGGGCGGGACCGGACGTCAGTTTTGAGGTTGCGCTCCAGCACCGCCATGACCCAGCGCAGAGATTCAGCTGCGCTCACGTCTTCCGGCATACGCTCCAGAATGGTCCGCGCCAGCGTCGGTGAATAGCCGGCCCGGATCAGCTTGAGCATCAGGTTGGACTGGATCGGGTGCTGGCGTGCTTGGCCCAGCCAGGTCAAGGTGTTGAAGCGGTCTTCAATCAGTGTTTTCATGGCGTGCAACTCGTCCACCAGGCTATCCGACAGCTTGGCCGCGGGCGTGACGACGATGGGCGCGGGTGCTTCAGGCTTACGCGCTGGGGCGGTCTTGATCGCCGCTGGCACCTCCGCCCGGCCAGTTTTGGCTGGGGCTGCGGCGGTTCGCGCCGCCGGCGCCGGTGTGGGGGGTTCGGTGCTGGGTTTGGCGTTGCCGCTGCCAGAGCTGTTGCCGTTCTTTTCGGCGGCCAGGGCCTCGGCCCGGCGGCGCAACATGCGTTCGCGCACATAGTCCTGGAAAGACAGTGTGCTCATCGCCAGTTGTGCGGCATCGTCCTCCACCTGTGCCCGAAGGTCCAAGGTCGGAAGTTCAGCGTCCTTGGCAAGGGCCGGCGCCTGGTCGCGCACTCTGATGGCAAACGACTCGGATCGATCTGACGGCGCAAGCGTGTTTTCTGCTGTGGCCAGCACCTCGACACCTGAGGCGGTACTGCGGTTTGAGAGGATCAGTGTTTCGTCACCGAAGGCAAGCCGTGCCTTGGCCAGTGCCTCACGCGAGGTAGGGGCCGTAAAGCGTTGGATATTCATGATGTTGCGCCTCTGAGAATCGGACCGATGCGGATGGTGTGGGACTCAGGAATTTCGCTGTGTGCCAGCACCTGCAGCCGGGGCGCCACGCGCCGCACAAGTCGTGCGATGGCGCTGCGGATCGCGTCAGGAACCAGCAGGCAGGCCGGTATGCCAAGCTCCTCCTGCTTGAGAGCGACCTCGGCGGCGCTGCGTGACAGGATGTCTGCCACGCCCGGGTCCAGCGCAGGGCCAGACGCTGCGCCCAGGGCCTGCACCAGCAGTCGCTCCAGCGCAGGGTCGATGGCGATCACATCAAGTTCGCGCGAGGGGCCGTAGATTTGTTGCACGATGGCCGGCGAGAGCGCAATGCGCACCCGGCGTGCCAACTCGGCCGGGTCTGCCACGCTGGC
>RFWA01000400.1 GCA_009922295.1 Betaproteobacteria bacterium | reverse complement strand
TCAGGGATGTGCTTGACGTAGCTGTACCTAGCGGCATGTTGCAAAACTTTGCGCACAAGACCCATGTGTCACTGACCGCCGTCATGGAGCCACCGATGTTCGGCGTAATGGAGCCACAAACAGGTCGTTGAAACGACACCCCGAAGGGGTTAAACAATGGTGGATTTTGCCTCTTTTTGAGCGACGGTTTTGCCGGCCTTTGGCAATAATTGCGGCGCCCGATAGGACTGCCCATCGAGCTCCAGGCAATAGGCGTTGTGGCGCAGCCGATCCAGTGTGGCCGAACCCAGCAGTCGGTTCACGGCAAACGCCTGATCCCATTCCTCGTAGTCCAAATTGCTGGTCACCACCGTCGTGGTGCGCTCATAGCGCTCTGAGATCAGGTCATGCAAGTCCTCATCAAACGGTGCGCGCAGCGGCTTCAGGCCAAAGTCATCAATGATCAGCAAAGGCACCTTGGCCAGGCTCGCCAACTTGCGCTCATAGGCGCCGGTCGCCCGCGCCGCGTTCAGGCTCTGCGTCAGACTGGCGCAAGTGGCAAACACCACGTCAACGCCTTGACGCACCGCGCAGTGCCCCAACGCTTGGGCTAGGTGACTCTTGCCCGTGCCGCACGGACCCACGATCAGCACCGGCGCCTTCTCTTGTAAGTAACGCCCTGTGGCCAGGTCATGCACCAGCGCGCGGTTCAGATGCGGCAGCCGTGCAAAGTCAAACTGCTCGAGCGTTTTGGTGGTGCGAAACTGCGCCCGGCGCAGCCGGGTGCTGAACTTCTTCTGGTCGCGCCTAGCCACCTCGTCACTGATCAGCAGGGCCAGAAACTCGGTATAGGCCAGCTTGGACTCAATCGCTTGGCGGTTGCGTGCGGACAGCGAGTCCAGGATGCCCGACAGGCGTAGGGCTTTGAGCTGGGGGGCCAATTCAGGTGCAGGATTCATCAGGGTTTCTCCATGTCGACGGGTGGTTAATGCAGCAAGTCTTGCTGCGGGTGGGGGGAAGCAAACAAAGTGGCGGCATCCCGCGCAAAGCGCGGATTGGCGTAGGCCGCCGGTGTGAAGGGCTCGGCCGCAGGCGTCTTGTCAGCGCCCGTAGACAGAATCGACTTGACGGTGCGGTAGAACGGACTGTCGTGGGCCAGCGCCCGCGCACAGGCCGCCTCCAGTCGGGCATTTCCATACGTCTTACCCAGACTGATCACGCCTTGGGCTGCGCGCAGTCGCTCCAGAATCTTGTCGGCCAGCAGCCGGTCTATCAACTGCGCACAGGCGGGGCCAACGAGCTCAGCTTGGCTGCCGAGCCACTCCCGGTCACGGGCAAAGAAGGCTTGGGCCTTGGGCGGCAGGTGGTCGCGCAAGGTTTTGCGTTCACCCGGCTTGAGCCCTCTTGCGTGGGTGGCGACATGGCGAAACTCGTCATACAGCGCCACCGCACTGTCAGTGGCCCGCAGCCACAGCACTCTGCCCACCAGCGCAAACGGTGCGGAGTACAGCCGGTAATCAAACTTGACGTGGCAGTCCCGGTGCAGCGTCACTTGGTGCCAGGTCCCCAGGTCCGGCGCGATGGCCGGCAGCGCCTTCATCAAGGAGCGCTCCGTTGCAAAGAGAGACAGGGGTGCTTGGCGCGTGGTGCCGTGGATGCGCGTCCCGGCGACGTTGGTGACCCACGCACGGGCCTGCTCGTTCAGGTCCGCCAAGTTGCGGAACTCACGCAGCGCCAAGAAGTTGCCTTTGACGTATTTGACGCCGGACTCGACGATGCCCTTCTTCTGCGGGTCATAAGGTGGGCAAGGGTCGATCTTGAAGCCGTAGCCTTCAGCGCATTCGGCATAGGCGCGCTGTACGGTGGGGTCTTTGGCGCACGCTTTGGTGATGGCACATTTGGCGTTGTCGATGGTGACGCGCCGGGGCACGGCGCCAAACCACTCGAATGCGCGGCGGTGACAGCCCAGCCAGGTGGCGGCACTTTGGTCCCAGACGAACTCGACGTACTGGTGGCGCGAGAAACACAGCGTCATCACAAACGCCCAGGTCCGGCGCAGTTTGCCCTCGGGGTGCAGGAGCATGGGGCCGGCGCCAAAGTCCACTTGCACCGCTTCGCCCGGGCTAAAGTCCAGGCGGCATGAAGTTTCTGGCGGCTCATCTCTGCGGATGTCGGCCAGGATGCGGCGCACCGCCGAGTAGCTGCCGCTCCAGCCTTGCTCGCGCTGCAGGGCGGCGAAGATGGCAACCCCGGAGACGCCTTGCTCGGCCCAGCCTTGAATCTTCTGGCGCTGTGCCTCTAGGCCCGAGATGGTGGTGCGGGCACGTTTGGGCTGGCCCAACGCCATAGCGATCGCTTCGTCCTCGGGCATGGCTGCAGCGGGATCAAGCCAGTTGTGCTGGAGGCTGAACTCGCGCAGTCGGGCCGCTAATCGCCGGCCCATGATGCGCGCGGTCGCGATCTGGCGGTCTGAGTCGCCTTGGCGCATACGCACCAAGGCCTGTCGGTAATGAAACATCTCGAATCTCCTGCGTGCCATCTGCATGTCCTTTGGGTAAAAGCCCAAAGGGTAGAGATGACACAGGGTCTCGGAGATATCGCTCAACGCCCTGTCTGTGGCTCCAATACGCCGGTCATGAAATGGACCCATAACGGCGATCACGCCGTGGACCCATTACGCCGGTCATGAACTGGATCCTATATGCCGATCACAGAATGGATCCTATATGGCGGTCGGTGACAGTGCTTAAGTCTGAGATTGAGATTGCGCCGGTGTACCAC
>RFWA01000399.1 GCA_009922295.1 Betaproteobacteria bacterium | reverse complement strand
GCAGCCAAGGCGTCATTGTGGACCCGACAAAACTGCACAGCCTGCTCGACCGGAATGAAGTGCAGGTAGGTCAAGGGATTAGGCGACACCACCTGAAAATCAATGCCTCGATCTGCCATGCGACGCAGCCGAACTTCGACATCCATGAAGGGGCTGCCAACGTACTTGACGCCATTGAGTCGATAGCTTTTCCCGACCTGAAAAAACGGCGATCCGTCAGGGTTAGTCCCCATAAAGGGACCGTATTCACCCGCAGCACCAATCGTCTTCTCAAGCACAATGTGCGCATGCAGATCTACCACTTTGGCCTCGGACAGTCCTGGCTTCTTCATGTTTTCATACCCTTGCATCGAAACTAGCGACAAATACCGGGCAACCACCCTTGTGCAGAAAATCCGGCGGTGATACGATTTAATTTATATCAAAATAAATTGGATCGGTTTCGTTGAATGTACCTGCGCTTATATCCCCAGTCAAGTGGCTTGGTGAATTGCCCAAGCCGCTCGATCAGACCCCTATTTAATCAATCAATCACCTCGAAGGCACCCTAATGAAGCACGCATTTGTGACTGGCGGCGGTGGCGACATAGGCGCGGCAATTGGTGCTCGGGCTATCGCGGCTGGCTATCAATTGGTCCTGGTCGACCAAGACGGTGCCCGCGTTAAACAGCAAGCAACCCAACTGAAGGGCGCCATCGGCCTGGCCTGTGATGTAACCGATGAGGCGTCCGTCGAGGCTGCGCTCGACCTTGCCACAAAAACGTTCGGGGGTGCACCTGATCTCGTGGTCAACTGCGCGGGCATTGCAAAGTTCGCACCTTTAATGGACCAGTCATTGGCCGACTTTCGCCGGGTCCTGGACGTCAACCTGGTCAGCGGCTTCATTGTCGGCCGGGCTGCGGCGCGGCGCATGGCCCAAAGGGGTTCAGGCTGCATAGTCAACATCACCTCGATCAATGGCGTCACGCCAGCACCCAACAGTGGTGCCTATCCTGCATCGAAGTCAGGGCTGGCTAAACTGACCGAATTGATGGCAGTCGAATGGGGCCCGCTCGGGTTGCGTGTCAACGCCGTAGCACCGGGTTTTATTGACGCGGGACTGTCAGCGCCATTTTTTGCAAATCAAGCCGTGCGCAGCCTGAGAGAAAAAGCGGTGCCAACCCGGCGTCTAGGACGGTCCGAGGACATCGCCGATGCCGTGATTTTCTTGGCTTCAGACGCGGCCAGCTATATCAATGGCCATGAATTGGTTGTGGATGGTGGCGCCTCGCGCGCCTTGCTCGCCTTGCTGCCACGGGAGGCGCCGGGATCATGATGGTCACCAGCACCGGCGCGCTGATTGCCGCAATGCCGAGCCCGGCCGGGGGTGCGGGATGATCATTCAACAACTTCTGAATGGCCTGATCGTCGGCGGTGTTTACGCCTTGTTCGCCATTGGCTTCACCCTTGTCTTTGGCATCCACCAGGTTCTGAACCTCGCCCATGGCGCTGTCTTCATGACCGGTGCATTTATTGCACTCTACGCGGTTCTCGGGGGCTGGCCCCTGTGGGCAGGCTTCCTGCTGGCTATGCTGGGCAGCGGTCTGCTTTCTGTTCTGATTGAATTTGGTGCGTTTCGCAAGCTTCGCAAAAGCGGTCCGCTGGAGCTCGAATTTGGCGCCATCATCACCTCTATCGGTGCCGGGTTGGCCATCATGGCCGTGGCTCAAAAGGTGTCAAACACCCAGATCATGCGCTTTCCTTTCGAGACCATGCCGGTGGTGATTTTTGAATTCTTTGGTTTGCGCGTTTCGGCACTACAGCTGGTCATGGCTGCCTGCGCAGCCATTCTGGTCGTGGGGCTCACGGCTTATCTGTATCGCACAGCGTTCGGGCGGCAGGTACGGGCCGTTGCAGGCAATGAGCGGGCGGCGACGCTGGTGGGGGTCAACCCGAATTTCGTGTATTTCCAGACCTTCTTCATGTCAGGCGCTTTGGCAGGCGCTGCCGGCGTGCTGGTGGGCCTGGCCTTCAACAGCATTCACTTTGTGATGGGCGAGCCCTACCTGCTGCGCGGCTTCGTTGTGGTGATTCTCGGAGGCTTGGGAAGTATTCCCGGCGCACTGCTGGCCGGCCTTTTGCTGGGCATGATGCAGACCCTCACGGTGGCTTTCCTGCCTTCGGGCCTGACTGACACCATCATTTTTTCTTTGCTCTTCCTGATTCTGCTGTTCCGGCCCCATGGCCTGCTCGGCAAGCCTGAAGCTGGCGCCATGCGGGGACGTTGATGCTGCAACTCTTTATCGCCTACCAGCCGCTGATTGACCTGTTCCTGCTGCACTCGGGTTTGGCCTTGGCTCAATACCTCGTGTTGCGCGCTGGCGTGTTCTCGGTTGCCAATGCAGGACTGACGGCGATTGGCGCCTATTTGGCCGCTGGCCTGACGCTCAAGGCCGGCGTGCACCCTGCATTCGCCATGGTGCTCGGGGCAATCGCCGGCATGCTGGTGTCGATGCTGCTGTCCCTACCGCTGGCGCGCTTGCGGGGGGTCTACCAGGCGATCGCCACGCTCGCATTTGTGCAAGTGGTCTTGTCACTCAATGTCTACTCGGAGGGGCTCACCGGCGGGGCCATGGGCATGAATGGCATCCCCAAAGTGGTGTCAACCTGGACGCTACTGATCGCGCTGGCTTGCACGCTGTACATTGTCTGGGCGATCAACCAGACCCGGCTGGGGCGCGCCTTTGACGCGATCCGCCAGGACGAAACCGTCGCCGCTTC
>RFWA01000398.1 GCA_009922295.1 Betaproteobacteria bacterium | reverse complement strand
CCATGTTCCCGCCATGCTTGCTGAAGGCGTGGCGCACCTCGGCCACGGTGCGCACCCGGTTGTCAGTCATGGTGTCAACCATGATGGCGGCACCGCCAATGCCGTAGCCTTCGTAGCGGATTTCTTCGTAGCTCACGCCCTCCTGGTTGCCGGTGGCCTTGTCGATGTTGTATTTGATGCGGTCGGCCGGCATGTTGGCGGCCTTGGCCTTATCCACCGCCAGCCGCAGCCGCGGGTTGGCACTGAGGTCCCCGCCGCCGGCACGCGCCGCCACCGTGATCTCACGGATGATGCGGGTCCAGATCTTGCCGCGCTTCTCGTCCTGGCGACCCTTGCGGTGCTGGATATTGGCCCATTTGCTGTGTCCTGCCACGGGATTCTTTCTAAAAAATTCGTTACGCTACGCGCTGAATTGTACTTTTCAGGATTTCTATGACATTGATCCAGGACCAAGGCATCCTCATTGCCCAGCGCACCCAAGGCAAAAGCCACGTTCAAAGCGTTCTTCGGCCAGACAAGGCAAACCGGCACGGGCTGATCACCGGCGCCACCGGTACCGGCAAGACCATCACCCTCCAAACCTTGGCCGAGGGTTTTTCCGCACTGGGGGTACCGGTGTTCATGGCCGACGTCAAGGGCGACCTCACGGGCCTGTCACAACCCGGTCGTTTAGGAGAAAAACTGGCTAAAGTCCTTGCAGAGCGTGGGTTTGATGCTCCTGACTTTGTAGCATTCCCGACCACGCTCTGGGATGTGTTCGGGCAGCAGGGCCACCCGGTACGCGCCACAGTGAGCGATCTGGGGCCGCTGCTGCTGGCGCGCATGCTCAACCTGAACGAAACCCAAGCCGGCGTGCTGCAGCTGGTGTTTAAGATTGCCGACGACGACGGACTGCTGCTGCTGGACATGAAGGACCTGCGCGCCATGTGCCAGCATGTGGGCGACAACGCCACGAGCTACACCACTGAGTACGGCAACATCAGCGCCGCCAGCATCGGCGCTATTCAGCGCGGCCTGATGCAAATCGAGTCCCAGGGCGGCGACCGCTTTTTTGGCGAGCCCATGCTCAATATTGCCGACTTCATGCAGACTGACAGTAACGGCCGAGGTGTGATCAACATCCTAGCCGCCGACCAATTGATGAACGCACCAAGGCTGTACGCGACCTTTTTGTTGTGGCTGCTGAGCGAGTTGTTTGAGACCCTGCCAGAAGTAGGTGACCTGGACCAGCCCAAACTGGTGTTCTTTTTTGACGAGGCGCATCTGCTGTTCAATGACGCCCCCAAGGCGCTGATCGAGCGCATCGAGCTGGTGGTGCGGCTGGTGCGCTCCAAGGGGGTGGGCGTGTTTTTTGTCACGCAAAACCCTTTGGACATTCCCGATTCGGTGCTGGCCCAGCTCGGTAACCGGGTGCAGCACGCGCTGCGCGCCTTCACCCCGCGCGACCAGAAGGCGGTCAAGGCCGCAGCCGACACCATGCGGGCCAACCCCGGGCTGGATGTGGCCAGCGCCATCACTGAGCTCGGCGTGGGCGAGGCCCTGGTGAGCCTGCTCGACGAGAAAGGCCGGCCGACGCTCACCGAGCGGGTCTACGTGCTGCCGCCGGCCAGCCAGATCGGCCCGATCACACCAGCGCAGCGCCAGCAACTGATGGCCGAGTCTTTGGTGGCAGGCGTCTACGAGCAGGCGGTGGACCGCGAATCAGCGTTTGAGGCGCTCAAGGGGCGGACCCAGACCCGGATGGCGGCCACATCCTCTCCGTCCCCCGCACCAACCGGGACCGCCAACCGCCGAGCGCCTGTAACGACGCCGGAACCCGAGGCTCCGCCAGAGCGCGGCATCCTGGACGGCCTGGGCGATCTGCTCGGCGGCGGCGCCCGTCGCACGCGGGCCAGTGTCGGCGAACAGCTGATCAAGAGCGCCGCCAGCTCAATCGGTCGCGAGGTGGGCCGCCAGATCATCCGGGGCGTGCTCGGCGGCATTTTTGGTGGGTCTAGGCGGTAGCAGACATTTCTCTCCGGCGCATTGGCTCAAGGGGCAAGGGGCCAGCGGCAGCGCTTCACTGGTGCGGTCGGTGCGCTGCACCGACTGCCCTGCGATGCTCGGTCTGGCGGCCCGCGTCGCGCAACTCACTGCGCTCATTGCATTCGCTGCGTTCAAACAAGTGCGACGAGTCAGTTGACGGTTCGCGCTGGGCGCGAGGCCGCCCGCCCTGCGCTTCTCGGCGCACCAGAGGCGCGCTGCCGCTGGCCCCTTGCCCCTTGGTCGTCGGGCGTAGGAGGTTGCTGATGCTGTCACTTCCGAGTTTTGGGTAAAGGCGCAGTCGCGTAGCCGCGCGGCCGGGGCTGGCTGTCGGGAGCGTATTCCGGGGTGGCGAGAAGCCCAGCACGGCGCCCGACGCGCGCAGCGCGTTTCGTCATCTTGCTGGCCGCGCTTGTCCGAACGGCGTGAGCGCAGCGAACACAGTGAGTTGCGCGGTCCGGGCGCAGTGCGAGCATCGCAGCGGAGTCGGCGCCCCGCGCCGACCGCCCCGGACGCGCACCCGGCAGCCAGCCCCGGCCGCGCGGCGGATCAGCAGCAAGGTGCGTCCCCTTGGCGGAACACCCATGCATTTACGGTAGAGTTTCATCCTGCACTGTCCAAGTAACCCAAAACATCGACCATGATCCCAATCAACCCCGACGCACGCGCCAATGTCCACCTGATCGACCACCCGCTGGTGCAGCATAAGCTCACGCTGATGCGCAAAAAAGAGGCCAGCACCAA
>RFWA01000397.1 GCA_009922295.1 Betaproteobacteria bacterium | reverse complement strand
ACCGCTTGGCAGGCCGTTAAAATAAGTCCCAAAGGTCACACCCATGAGTTTCTTCTACCGCACCCCCTACCAATCTGAAGTCACCCGCTTCATCGACTCGCTCAAGGCGAAAGACCCCAAGCTCGAAGGCAAACAGCGCCAGGGCCGAGAGTTGCTGTGGGACAAGGTGGTGGATCGCAGCGCGCAGGGCGAGTACCGTGAGGGTGGCGTGGCACAAAAGCCTTACGTCTACCAGACCGACAGCAGCAAGGCCTGAGCATGGCCGAGGTGGCCGCCATGCCAGAGGTGGTCGACAACGTGGCGGTAGCGCGCCTGTATGGCGAGCCGCTGTTCGCCATGCCCCAAGATCTGTACATCCCGCCCGATGCGCTGGAGGTGTTTCTGGAGGCCTTCGAAGGCCCGCTGGACCTTCTGCTCTACCTGATCCGCAAGCAAAACTTCAACATCCTCGACATTCCTATGGCCGGGGTGACCCGCCAGTACCTGAGCTATGTGGAAGAAATCCGTGGCCGCAACCTGGAGCTGGCCGCCGAATACCTGCTGATGGCCGCCATGCTGATCGAGATCAAGTCGCGCATGCTGTTGCCGCCGCGCAAGGTGGCCGAGGGCCAGGAGGCCGAAGACCCGCGCGCCGAGTTGGTGCGCCGCTTGCTGGAATACGAGCAAATGAAGCTGTCTGCGGCCCGCCTGAATGCGCTGCCCCAGCTGGGTCGGGATTTTCTCAAGGCCCAGGTGTTCATCGAACAATCGCTGCAACCCCGCTTCCCCGAAGTGCACCTGGCTGACCTGCAAGAGGCCTGGCGCGACATCCTGAAACGAGCCCGGCTGGTCCAGCACCACCACATCACCCGCGCCGAGCTATCGGTGCGCGAGCACATGAGCCTGGTGCTCAAAAAGTTGCAGGGCCGCCGTTTTGTCGAATTTGAAGCCCTGTTTGATGCCAGCAGCGGCGCCCCAGTGCTGGTGGTGACCTTCATCGCCCTGCTGGAGCTGGCCAAAGAGACCTTGGTTGAAATTACCCAAGCCGAGGCCTTCTCCCCCATCTACGTGCGGCTCGCCTACACCCCGGCCTGAGCGACAGCGGCGCGGCAAGCCTCAGGCCACCTCACCGGTCGGCTCGCGCCCCATCAACCGTGCCACCGCGTCCGCAGCCAGCAGTTCTCCGTCAAGCAACGCCACCACCGTTTGTGCGATGGGCATCTCCAGACCCAACTGGCGGGCCCGCTCCACCACCGTACGGGCGCTGTACACGCCTTCGGCTACATGGCCGAGCGACGCGACGGCCTGCGCGCAGCTCTGACCGGCAGCCAGCGCCAAGCCCACCTGCCGGTTGCGCGACAGACTGCCCGTGGCCGTCAGTACCAGATCACCCAAACCACTCAAACCCATGAAAGTGTCGGGCCGTGCGCCCAGGGCCACCCCCAGCCGCGTCATTTCAGCCAGGCCCCGGGTGATCAGCGCCGCGCGGGCATTTAGACCCAGATTCAGGCCGTCACACAGACCGGTTGCAATCGCCAGCACGTTCTTGACCGCGCCGCCCACCTCAACCCCGACCAAATCGTCATTGGCATAGACCCTCAGCGCCGGACCATGAAAGGCCGCCACCAGGGCCTGGCGCACGGCCAGGTGCGGGCTGGCCGCCACCAAGGCCGTCGGCTGGCCACGCGCCACCTCCAAGGCAAAACTCGGGCCGCTCAAGGCGCCAGCCATCACCGCTGGCGCCACCTGGCTCTGGATTTCGTGCGCCATCAGGCCGGCATGGCCGGCCACACCGGGCTCGAAGCCCTTGCACAGCCAGGCCAGGGGGACGCGGCAGTCGGCCAACTGCAACAGCAGACCGCGCAAGCCTGCCATAGGGGTGGCCAATACCACCAGTTCGGCGTCAGCCGCCAACGCGCCGACCGGGACTGAGGGGCCCAGCACCTGCAGTGAGGCAGGCAGGGCCACCTCCGGCAAATAGCGTCGGTTTTCCCGCACGGCCTGCAGGGCCGCGGCCTGAGCAGCGTCGCGTGCCCAGAGTGTCACATCGTGATTCGCCCGTCGGTGACCGGCCGCGCTGACCGCCAGGGCTGTGCCCCAGGCACCGGCACCGATCACTACTATTTTCATAGCAGACTATGCCCGTGGCACATGGGCCAAGGGCCTAAATGATCACTGAGTGACGATGCGGGGGGCATCGTCGGCAGCGGCTTGTTGCTGCTGCTCATACATCGCCTGGAAATTAATTTCCGACAAATGCACCGGCGGAAAACCAGCGCGTTGAATCAAATCGGCCACATTACCGCGGAGGTAGGGGTAGACGATCTGCGGGCAGGCAATGCCCATGATTTGGCTCATCTGCTCAGCCGGCAGATTGCGGATCTCAAAAATACCGGCCTGCATCACCTCAGCCAGAAACACGGTTTTGTCCTTGATCTTGGTCTGCACGGTCGCGGTGACGGTGACCTCAAACACACCTTCTGCTACCGGGTTGGCATTCACACCCAGTTGAATATCCACCGTGGGGGACTCCTGCTCCAGCAAGATGGCGGGGGAATTGGGTTGCTCCAGCGAGGCTTCCTTCAGGTAGACGCGCTGAATCTGAAAAACGGGGTCGAGTTGCTCTGCCATGGCGATACTTTCTGGTCAATAAAAACCCGCACCTAGGCCGCGAAGATGGGCCCCCAGGCGGGATCAGCTGCGGATTATCTCAGGCCGCGGCTTGCAGCAGAGGCAGCAGCCCGCCCTGCCCGTCCAGCGCCATCAGGTCATCACAGCCGCCCACATGGGT
>RFWA01000396.1 GCA_009922295.1 Betaproteobacteria bacterium | reverse complement strand
GGAACGCAGCCGCAGCAGAACGTTTTGCTGCATCTGACCCCAGGGAAAGCCAATCACCTCCAGTTTGGGGTCAGCGTTCGCCTTGCGATAGCTGTCAAACATGGCGGTCAGGGTGGGCTTGCTCGCCGCTTCATCCTGCGACCAGCCCACATAGGTGAGGCTCTTGGCCTGAGCCCGCACGGAGGAGAGCCCCAGGAGACCTGTCGCGGCGATGGCACTGCTGAAATGTCTGCGCGTGATCATGATTGTCCTTAAAAGTTTCATTGAGTGGAACAAATACCGTTCGTGGATTTTGCTTCAACAAAACTGTTCCATCTATTGGTACATACCCTAGCTAAAATTCAGGCCAAAGGTCCAGTTTGCCTTGTAAATTCAAGGACGGCCCGCTAAGGCACTGCCAAACACTGGTTTCAATGAATGAAACCAGGTTCAACATCCCAAGAAAACCTTTTTGTCATGTCGACTAACCCAGCCGAATTGCCCCCCGACGAATCCCCCGTCGTCGCGGGGGCCGGTGTGCTGGAGAAGGCCATGCACCTGCTCAACATCGTCTCGTCAGCGCCGGCACCAATGACCTTTACCGAGCTGCTGCGCGCTGGCTCGCTGCCCAAGGCCACCCTGCACCGGATCCTGGCGACGCTGACCCGCGAGGGCCTGCTGCGGCACGACCCGTTCACCAAAACTTACAGGCTTGGGCTGCGCCTGCTGGAGCTGGCGCATGAAGTCTGGGGTGACTTCGACCTGCGCTTGGCTGCACAGGATGAGCTTGTCCGTCTGCGCAACGCGGTGCGTGAAACCGTCCACCTCGCCGTGCTGGATGGCGGCAGGGTGGTCCTGATTGCGGTAGAAGACGCCGGGCGTGATGGACACCCAGGCTCCAAGGTGGGCATGAAACTGCCGGTCCATGCCACGGCACTGGGCAAAGTGATCGTGGCCTACCTGGAACCAGCACGGCAGCTGGAACTGCTGGCGGGCCTCAACCTGACCAGCTACAGCCCTGCCACCCTGGCCAACCTGACCGATCTGCGGCGTGAACTTGACCTGACCCGGGCCCGTGGCTATGCCATCGAGCTGGACGAATATGAAACCGGCACAGTGGCGGTGGCGGCACCCATCTTCGACATTGAAGGTCGTCCGATTGGCGCGGTCGCCGTCAATGCCTTGGTGGGACGCGTCGATGCCGTTCGTGCCCACGCCCTCTCGTCCACCCTGATCGGCGCTGCCCGCACGATCTCACACAATGCCGGCGGGCAGCTGATGTCGATTCAGCCCAAGACGGTACCAGGACCCGAATTTGACTTTGATGTGAGGTGCGTCGCCGAAACCCGCTCCCTGCTGGGTGAGGGCCCCACCTGGTCGCCGCGAGATAGCTCGCTGTACTGGGTTGACATTTTGACCCCCTCGGTGCACTGCTTTGACACAGTACGGGGCGTCGATGCAGAAAGCAAGATAGGCTCGATGGTCAGCGCCGCCATCCCCAAGGCCACTGGCGGGCTGCTGGTCGCCACGCCGGGTGGCCTGATGACGCTTGATCTGACCCACAAAACCCTGGTTCCGTTTTGCCACCCGGAGTCTGACCGCCCAGGCAACCGCTACAACGACGGCAAGTGCGACCGCATGGGGCGTTTGTGGATCGGCACCTTGGACATGGGTACCGCTGCCAACCGGGGCAACTTGTTTCGCGTTGACCCAGACGGCAGCTGGCGCAAGATGGACTCAGGCTTCACGGTCGCCAATGGCCTGGGCTGGAGCCCGGACAACAAGTTCATGTACTTTACCGATTCCCCCAGGCGCACGATCTACCGTTACGACTTTGACCTGCTGGCGGGCAGCATCAGCAACCGGCATGCCTTCATCACCCTCGATGCGGGCGACGGCACACCCGATGGCCTGACAGTAGATGACGCAGGCTGCCTTTGGGTGGCGGTGTGGGACGCGTGGCGCGTGTCCCGCTTTTCACCCCAAGGCGAAGAACTGTTGCGCATCAAGATGCCGGTTCCCCGGCCTACCAGCTGCTGTTTTGGTGGCTCGAATCTCGACACCTTGTACGTCACCAGCGCTTCAGTGCGCCTGAACGAAGAAGCCTTGGCAGCGGCGCCGCTGTCAGGCGCTCTGTTCTCGATCCGTATTCCAGGGGTACGGGGCTTGCCCGAGACCACGTTTGCGGGATAAACCACAGCCCATCCAAAAGCCTGGACAAGCGAATTAAGCTGGGCCTTTATGACCACCGCATCTCGCTACCCGCTCGCAGCGACGCTCATCTCGCTGGTGTCAGTGCAAGTCGGCGCGGCTTTCGCAAAAACACTTTTCCCGCAGGTAGGTCCTGAGGGCGTTGCAGGCTTGCGCCTGGGCATAGCGGCGGCCATTTTGGTCATTTGGCTCAGGCCGTGGACACTTCGCTTGAGCAAGTCAAACAGTTTGGCCCTGCTCGGCTACGGCATGGTTATGGCGATGATGAACCTGCTGATCTACCGTGCCTTTGACACCATTCCGGTCGGTATTGCAATCTCGATCGAGGTGCTTGGGCCGCTGGGCGTGGCCTTGATCACGTCGCGCCGGCGGTTGGACGTACTCTGGGTTTGTTTGGCGCTGGCGGGCGTCGCGCTCCTTCCGTTTGGGTCCCTGGGCGCGTCGCTGGACCTGCGGGGTGTGGGCTATGCAGTGCTCGCTGGCTTGTTCTGGGGACTGTATGTGATCGTCGGAAAAAAAACAGCCTCGCTGGGCGGGCGCGGCGTGGCATTGGGCATGAGCCTGGCAGCCTTGATGGTGGTG
>RFWA01000395.1 GCA_009922295.1 Betaproteobacteria bacterium | reverse complement strand
CCGAGGCAAGTCACCTGCTGGGCGTGCCTCAACGTTATGCCTTTCTGCGATGGGTCGCGGCCGACGCCTTGTCTATTTTCCCTTTTGGTCAAGACAATCTAGAGGGCATGGTGGCGCTGATGCGGCGCTACACCGAGTCACCCCGCACTGAAATGGATCTGGCCGATGCGTCCCTGCTGTGGCTGGCTTCAGACACGGGGATCAACCGCATCATGACCCTCGACGTGCGCGATTTTTCCCGCTACCGCCTGCCCGATGGCCGGGCGTTTGACATCCTCTGAGCCCCAGGTGATGATGGCGCAGACCCTGCTCGACAGCATCCGCGGTGGCAACGCTGACCAGCAGCGCCGCGCCATCGCCAAGGCCATCACCCTTCTGGAGTCGACCCGCGCCGACCACCGTTCGCAGGCCGACGCCTTGCTGACAGCTCTCCTGCCGCATACCGGTCGCTCATTTCGGCTGGGCCTGAGTGGCGTACCAGGCGTGGGCAAGTCGACTTTCATTGAAGTCCTGGGCCTGCACCTGATCGCACTCGGCCACCGGGTGGCGGTGCTCACCATCGACCCGTCCAGCTCGGTGTCTGGCGGCTCGATATTGGGTGACAAGACCCGCATGGAGCGGCTCTCGGTGCACGGCCAGGCCTATATCCGACCCAGCCCCAGCAGCGGCACGCTGGGCGGCGTTGCCGAAAAAACCCGAGAGGCCATGTTGGTGTGTGAGGCCGCAGGCTACGACATCGTGATCGTGGAGACTGTGGGCGTGGGCCAGAGCGAGACCGCTGTGCAGGGCATGACCGACATGTTTGTGCTGATGCAGTTGCCCAATGCCGGCGACGACCTGCAGGCCATCAAGAAAGGCGTGATGGAGCTGGCCGACTTGGTGGTGATCAATAAGGCGGATCTGGATGCGGCGGCCGCCACCCGGGCCCAGGCCCAAATCACCTCCAGCCTGCGCCTGCTTGGGCTGCACGGCAAGGCACATGACCCACATGGCGCCGAGCACTGGCAGCCGCAGGTCATCCAGCTCAGTGCGCTCCAGGGCCAGGGGGTGGATGGCTTCTGGGCTGCCGTGACCCGTTTTCGAGCGCTGCAGACCGCCAGTGGTGAACTGGCGCAGCGGCGTCAGCACCAGGCGCTGGCCTGGATGTGGGAGCGCATTGACGCCGGGCTGAAGCAGGCATTTAAAGTCAACCCCAAGGTACAGGCCCAGTTGCCACGCCTCATTGCCGAGGTGCAGTCGGGTCGGCTTGCCGCCTCTACTGCAGCAAGAAATCTGCTCCTAGCCCTTGCCCTGCCTCAATAGTTTGCTATTTTTTTAATAGCTACTCATCCCAATTCATCCCTAGTCAGCCCTAGACGAACGTAACGACAGGAACCACCCATCATGCAAGACATTCTTGAACAACTCGAAGCCAAGCGTGAGCTTGCCCGCCTGGGCGGCGGCCAGAAGCGCATCGATGCGCAACACAAAAAAGGCAAGCTGACCGCCCGTGAGCGGCTGGAACTGTTGCTGGATGAAGGCACCTTTGAAGAGTGGGACATGTTTGTCGAACACCGTTGTGTCGATTTCGGCATGCAGGACAACAAGATCCCGGGCGATGGCGTGGTGACCGGCTACGGCATGATCAACGGCAGGCTGGTGTTCGTGTTCAGCCAGGACTTCACCGTGTTCGGTGGCGCTCTTTCCGAGGCGCACGCCGAAAAAATCTGCAAGGTGATGGACCAGGCGATGAAGGTCGGCGCGCCAGTGATCGGCCTGAACGACTCGGGCGGCGCCCGCATCCAGGAGGGCGTGGCCAGCCTGGGCGGTTACGCCGATGTGTTCCAGCGCAATGTGATGGCCAGTGGCGTGGTGCCGCAGATCAGCATGGTCATGGGGCCCTCAGCCGGCGGCGCGGTGTACTCGCCCGCGATGACCGACTTCATCTTCATGGTCAAGGACAGCTCCTACATGTTTGTCACCGGCCCGGAAGTGGTCAAGACCGTGACGCACGAGGATGTGACGGCCGAGGAGCTGGGCGGCGCCATCACCCACACCACCAAGAGTGGCGTGGCCGACCTGGCCTTTGAGAACGACGTTGAAGCCCTGCTGATGCTGCGCCGGCTTTACAACTACCTGCCGCTGTCCAACCGCGAAAAAGCCCCGGTGCGACGCAGTGGCGACCCGGCCGACCGCCTGGACCGTAGCTTGGACACCTTGGTGCCGGACAACCCCAACAAGCCTTACGACATGAAGGAGCTGATCGTCAAGACCGTGGATGACGGCGACTTCTTCGAACTGCAGCCCGAGTACGCCAAGAACATTCTGATCGGCTTTGCCCGCATGGAGGGCCAGACCGTGGGCATCGTGGCCAACCAGCCGCTGGTGCTGGCCGGCTGCCTGGACATCAAAAGCAGCGTCAAGGCCGCGCGTTTTGTGCGTTTTTGCGATGCCTTCAACATCCCGGTGGTGACTTTTGTGGACGTGCCCGGGTTTATGCCCGGCACCAGCCAGGAGTACGGCGGCATCATCAAGCACGGCGCCAAGCTGCTCTACGCCTACGCCGAGTGCACCGTACCCAAAATCACGGTGATCACCCGCAAGGCCTATGGCGGTGCCTACGATGTGATGTCCTCCAAGCACCTGCGCGGCGACGTCAACTTCGCCTGGCCCAACGCCGAGATTGCGGTCATGGGCGCGAAGGGCGCGGTGGAGATCATATTCCGTGACGACAAAGGTGATTCTGAGAAACTCGCAGCCAGAGAGGCCGAGTACAAAGCCCGCTTTGCCAACCCTTTCGTGGCCGGCGC
>RFWA01000394.1 GCA_009922295.1 Betaproteobacteria bacterium | reverse complement strand
TGATGGAGCGCCACGGCCATGTGCCACTGCCCCCCTACATCACCCACACCGACGCCGCTGAGGACGCCGAGCGCTACCAAACGGTCTTTGCCAAGCACCCCGGCGCAGTGGCAGCGCCCACGGCCGCTCTGCATTTTGACCAGCCGCTGCTGGACCGACTCGCCGCCATGGGGGTGCAGCAGGCCCATGTGACCCTGCATGTCGGTGCCGGCACCTTTCAGCCCGTAAAGACCGAGAACCTGTCCGATCACCGCATGCACAGTGAGTGGTACGACGTGCCAGCGCTGACCCAGCAGGCACTTGCAGACTGCCGCGCACGCGGCGGACGGGTGGTGGCGGTAGGCACCACCACTGTTCGCACCCTGGAGTCCTGGGCACAGAGCGGGCAAGCTTGTGGTGAGACGCAGATCTTCATCACGCCCGGCTTTACCTTCCAGGTGGTCGACCTGCTGGTCACCAACTTTCACCTGCCCAAAAGCACCCTGATGATGCTGGTCAGCGCCTTTGCAGGTTACGCGCCCGTCATGGCGCTATACCGCCATGCCATCGCCCAGGGCTACCGCTTCTTCAGCTATGGCGACGCCATGCTGCTGGCGCGCCAGCCTGAGAACGACCCGGTCAGATCGGGTAAATGAGGGCGTTGGGGATCATCTCGCTGTCAAACACGCACAGCCGCTCGGCAAACTTCAGACCCTCTGGCGTGCGCACAATCTGGTCGATGTAACGGCCCACATTGAACACGGTGCTAGGCCCGTCGAGCTTGGTGCGAAACACCGCGTAATTGGCTTCGCTGTAAATCCGCCCGGACTCGACCCGCCGCACCACCGGCGCCCCCACCACATGGCGCTGGTAGTAGGGGTCGTGAAACAGCGTTTCCTGGATGCCGTACACCCGGTCGCGCAGCATGCCCTTGCTGCTGAACGCCAGTGTGCACAGCGGGAACCCGCGGTCGTAGTTTTCGCGCGGCTGTAGGCGGTAGCTGCAATCATCGGCAAAGAAGTCGGGCCACAGGTCCCACTGGCCGCTGTCCACAGCCAGCGCGTAGTCGGCATACAGCCGGGTCAGGGCCAGGTGGGTGTCAAAGTCGATCATGCTCACTCCCCCATCACTTTGCGCCAATAGGCATACATGCCCCGGATCAGGGTCTCGGTCACCATGTGCTCGGTGTCGCCCACCTCGCGCCCACCCATCTCCACCAAGGTGCGGTGATCGGGCTTGCTGTCAAAGGCCTGTTGCGAAAACTCGATCACCTCGCCGTCGTCTGCCGACACAAAGCCGGCAGGGCCGAACAGGTTGGCCTGGCGCAGGCGGCGCGCGCTCATCTCGGGCGTGTCGTCCTCAAAGCCAAAGTGCGTCCAGACAAAATCAAAGGCGCCATGGCCGTCGGGCTGAATGTGGCGCGTCGACACGCTGTTGACCTGCTGCTGAAAGATCACACTGGGAAACAGCGTCATCATCACGGCCGAAGGCCCGCCCCACCAGGCCTCAGGCACGATGTCCAAAAAGCTCGGGTCATGGAGATCCATAGCCGCCTTGAAACTGCTCACCTGGGTCACTTGCGAGGCCGCGCCGCTGGCCTGGCCCGCGCTACCCCGTGTGGAGACCATGGCGGCATGGCGGTGGTGCGCGTCCATGCGCAGTTCAGACTTGTTGTCGGCCCGCCACAGGCCAAAGGTCACAAACCAGGTGTGCAGCAGGCCCGGGTGGTAGGGGTCCTTGATGTTCTCCTGCATCAGTTTCCAGTTGCCGGGAATGCGCTGGCGGTTGTAGCCCAGCACCACCAGCTTGCGGCCGTTGAACAGGCGGTCAAAATAGCCCAGGATGGTGGGGCCCATGTAGTCTTCCAGCGACTCCACCCCATGGTCAAAGGCAGCGAACACCACGCCACCCCGGCTGGCCACCTTCAGGTGCGTCAGGCCGTGGTCCTTGGGGTCAAAGTCAGCCGGCATGCCGCCATTGACCTGGCCGCCCTGACGCACGCCGCGCCGGAACGGCACGCCCAGCAGGTCACCCTTGAGCGAGTAAGTCCACTGGTGGTAGGGGCAGACGAATTCCTTGCGGTTGCCGTGCCGTTCGCGGCAGAACTGCATGCCACGGTGGGCGCAGACGTTTTCGACCACATGCACCTGCCCATCCTGGGTGCGGGTCATGATGACCGAGCGCTCGCCCACCACGGTGCGCTTGAAGTCACCCGGGTTCGGAATCTCCGCCTCCAGGCCGACATAGCTCCAGTGGCCTTGGTAAAAAAAACGATCCAGCTCCTTGCGGTGCCGAACCTCATCGGTATAGACGGCAAAAGGGATGCGACTGGTGTCGTCGCGTTCCCACTGAAGGGGCTGGGCAGGGGTCATGCGGGGCGCTCCGGAACAGACAGGCCCGTATCATGGCACGGTCTGCCCTCCTACAATGCGCGTCCGCTCCTACGCTGCTCTCACGCCGCTCCCCATGCTCCAATTTGACCTGCTCGCCACCGACCCCGACAGCCATGCCCGGCGCGGCCGCCTGACCCTTAACCATGGCGTGGTTCAAACCCCCATCTTCATGCCGGTGGGCACCTACGGCACGGTCAAGGGCGTGATGCCGCGCAGCCTGGAAGAGATGGGGGCGCAGATCATCCTGGGCAACACCTTTCACCTGTGGATGCGCCCGGGGCTGGACGTGCTGGCGCAGTTTGGCGGCCTGCATGCCTTCGAGAAGTGGGACAAACCGATCCTGACCGACAGTGGCGGTTTTCAGGTCTGGTCGCTCGGCGAGATGCGCAAAATCAGCGAAGAAGGCGTGCGCTTTTCT
>RFWA01000393.1 GCA_009922295.1 Betaproteobacteria bacterium | reverse complement strand
GATCAGGTGCCGGGCCTGGCTGAGCGAGTTGACCATCGGTTTGTCGCAGATCACGTGCAGACCGGCTTGCAGCGCCAGCACGCAGTCGGTGTAATGGCGGTCATTGGGCGTCATGACCGCGACGGCCTCGATGCGGTCCTCAGCGGCCCGGGTTGATTCGGCTGCAAGCATCTGCTCGACCGACACGTAGGCGCGCGCAGCGTCCAAGCCCAAAGCGGCGCCATGGCTGACGGCGCGCAGCGGGTCTGACGACAATACGCCGGCAACAATCACAAAGCGCCGGTCCAGCACCGCCGCGCTCATGTGGATGGGCCCGATGAACGAGCCCGGCCCGCCGCCGATCACGCCTAAGCGCAGGGGTCGCCCGAGGGTGGCCCAGGCGGTTGAGCTGTCCATCGTTGTCATGGGATGACGCGTAGTGCTGGTAATTAGCGGCGACAGGGCCAAGGGCAGCTTTTTTTGAGGGCGGTTCATCCGCCAATCAGATCGTATGGAATCTTAACCCCCGTCAACGCTTCCAGTGCGCCAAATGGCTGGTAAATCGACCCGGTCGCTAGATCGGCTTAGTGCTGCGCGTGGCCGCGAAGCGTGACCGAGGGGGAGCACCCAAAATGCTGTTTGTAGTAGGCCGCGAACCGGCCCATATGAATAAAACCATGGTGCAGCGCCACGTCCGACAGCAGAGTTGGGTGCCCATCGAGAGCCGCCATTTGCAAGACCTGGTGCACCGCTTCGAGTCGCACAGCGCGGGCATAAGCAAGCGGTGACAGGTCGAAGCGGCGACGAAAGGCTGCCTCCAGGGCGCGGGGGCTCATGCAGGCCACCCCAGCGATATCGGCCAAATGATGGGATTCGTGGACGTGGGCGTGGATGTGGTCTAACGCCCGCTGTAGTCGGCTGGCATTACCCGCGTGAGTTGCCTTGGCATTGTCGTCTGCGCCTAGGTTGGATGGCCCCAACAGCTGGAGACCGCTCAGCAAAAAAGCCTCCATGGCGCCAAAGGCGGCGGGATGGCGCAGCCACTGTGCGCCATGGCTGTGCAGGTTGCGCGTCATGTCGGTCACGGCTTGCCACCAGGCGGCTACGGCTGGGTCGTGGCGTGAACGAGTCAGCCTCAAGGCCGGCAGCGGGCCATCGGCATCGCCTTCATTACGCAGCATCTGACTCGGAATCTGCACCATGATCATGGCGCAGTCGCTCGTCCACACCATCCGGGTTTGGGCGCGCGGTTGCAGCACGCTCATGGTGTCAGTGCCGACCCAGGCCTCCTGCCCATTGCAGTTCACGCGAGCCCGGCCCTGCAGTGGTAACTGCAACAGGTAGTAGTCACCGCGTTCGCCGGGGTCAATCTCGACTTCTGCGCCGTAGCTAAGCACATTGAGCGCCACCTGGCCAAGGTGAATTTGATTGTGCCGCGCTTCAAAATGATCCGCCCTGTTACGCACATGCAGTTGGTGCGGTGACAGGGCTCTCCCGATGAGTTGGCTGGCTTCGCAGGCCGAGCGAGATCTGCTCAGCGGGTAGTCGTCCAGTAGCTGACAGGGCTTTGACAGATCGGCAGCGGGGCGCATGCGTGATTTCTCATCCAGTCCAGTTTGACGATGCAAAACCCGCGCGTTTGCGCAGCGGTTATCGGATAGGCCTTGACGCAAACCGGATAGCCGCTGGCGCGCGGTCAGAGCTAGACTATAAACGTACAGTGATTTCCTCCACCCCAATTTCCTCCAGGAGTACCCCATGAGCAACACACTCGCCTCGTTCGCCGCTGAACTGGCTGCTGGCACCATCCGCGTGGTAGACCTCACCCAGACACTGTCGGAAGACTTTCCGCCCCTGGTGCTCCCGCCCCAATTCGGTCAGGTGGCTGCCTTCAAAATGGAGCGGATCTCTAAATATGACGAAGCCGGCCCGGGTTGGTACTGGAACAACTTTTCCTGCGGTGAGCACACTGGCACGCACTTTGACGCGCCTGCGCACTGGATCTCGGGCAAGGACCACGCTGACAACACGGTCGACACCATCGACAGCCGTAACTTCATTGCGCCGGTTGTGGTTGTAGACGGCAGCGCCGAGGTCGCTAAAAACCCGGATTGGCTGTTGACGGTCGAACACCTCGAGGCCTGGGAGGCCAAACACGGGCGCATACCTGCTGGCGCTTGGGTGGCTTTTCGCACCGACTGGTCCAAACGCATCTCGGACCCTGCGGCCTATGTCAACATGAAGGAAGACGGCGCGCACACACCGGGCCCGACGCAGGCTGCGGTCGAATTTCTGGTGGGCCGCCAAGTCCACGGCTTTGCCGTCGAGACCATCAACACCGACGCCGGCCAGTCCTACGCCTGGCCCGTGGCTTACCCATGCCATACGCTGATGCACGGGGCCAACCGGTTTGGCTTGCAGTGCTTGAAGAACCTAGACCAATTGCCTGCTACGGGCGCAATGATCGTCTCGGCGCCACTCAAAATCAAGGGCGGCTCCGGCAGCCCATTGCGTGTACTCGCGTTGATTCCAGCTTAAGCCGGGCCACAGGCCATGGCTGAGCGCTCATTCGCGGCGGAAGTCCGGCAGCTGCGGGCCGAGCCTGGTTCGGTGTTTCACGGCGAGGGTATTCTTGCTGTGACCAAGGCACTGCTTGAATGCGGTGTTGGGTATGTGGCGGGTTACCAAGGCTCGCCTATCTCCCACCTGATGGATGTGCTGGCCGATGCCCAGCCTATCCTGCAGGAACTAGGTGTCCATTTTGAGGCCAGCGCGAGCGAGGCCACGGCGGCAGCGACCCTGTCGGCCTCGGTCATGTACCCGATCCGTGGCGCGGTCAC
>RFWA01000392.1 GCA_009922295.1 Betaproteobacteria bacterium | reverse complement strand
GGTGCTGCGTCAGCACGCCAGCAGCCGCTCGCAAGCCCAACGCCTGATTGAGGGGGGTCTGCGCTGGCGTGTCGGCGAGGTCTGGAAGACCGTCACCAAAAATGGTGATGAGATTCCTGTCGATGCCGAACTGCAGTTGCTGGACCTGTCCGAAGCGCGCTACGTGTCGCGCGGCGGCCTCAAGCTGGAAGCGGCCCTGCAGCAGCTTAAGCTTTCGGTGGTCGGTTGGACCTGCCTCGATGTTGGGCAGTCCACTGGCGGCTTTACCGATTGCCTGCTGCAGCAAGGCGCAATCCGGGTGGTGGGGGTGGATGTGGGCAGTGCCCAGCTTCACCCGAGCTTGCGTGCCGATCCGCGTGTGCTGTGCCTGGAAAAGCTCAACGCCCGCGCCCTTGATGCTTCTGATTTGATAGCTGCAGATCAAGATGCGACGGGGCCTGGTGGCCATTTTGATGCTGATCCAGACGCTGTAGCGCAAGCGCCTTTTGAGCCGGCGTTTGACCTGATCGTGGGCGACTTGTCCTTCATCTCGCAAACCCTGGTGCTGCCGGCTTTGGTGCCGCTGCTCAAACCGGGGGCCGGACTGCTGATGCTGGTCAAACCCCAGTTTGAGTTGCAGCCGGGCCAGGTGGGCAAGGGCGGCATTGTGCGTGATGCGGGTCTGTACCTGCTGGTGGAGCAGCGGCTGCGCGATTGTTGTGCCGCGCTGGGTCTGCAGGTGTCTGCGTGGTTCGACTCGCCCATTGATGGCGGCGACGGCAACCACGAGTTCTTTATGTATGCCCACCGCGTGGGCGACCCGATACCCGGGAGTTAGTTCACCATGAACGTCATGTCCAAAACACCCCTGAGCCTGGAATTTTTTCCAGCCAAGACACAGGAAGGTGAAGCGAAGCTGCGCCTGGCGCGCCAGCAACTCTATGTCTTGCAGCCCAAATTTTGCTCGGTCACCTATGGCGCGGGCGGCTCGACCCAGGCTGGCACCTTCCAAATCGTGCGCGAGATTCTGGCCGAGGGGGTCAGTGCAGCCGCGCATTTTTCTTGTATCGGCGCCACCCGCGACTCGGTGCGCCAGCAACTGTTGGTTTTACGCGCCATGGGCGTCCAGCGTCTGGTAGCCCTGCGCGGCGATCTACCGGTTGACCACGGCGGCAGTGAGGAGTTCCAGTACGCGAGCGACCTGGTGGCCTTTATTCGGGCCGAGACCGGCGCGCACTTCCACATCGAGGTGGCCGCCTATCCGGAGATGCACCCGCAGGCGGCAACGCCCAATGCCGACCTGCAAGCCCTGGCCGCCAAGGCGGGGGCCGGGGCCAATTCGGCGATCACCCAGTATTTTTACAATGTTGACGCCTACTTTCGCCTGGTCGATGAGGCGCAAGGCATGGGCCTCACACTGCCTATCGTGCCGGGCATCCTGCCCATCATCAACTCGGCGCAGCTGATTCGCTTCAGCGACGCCTGTGGCGCCGAGATCGACGACAGCGCCGCCATACGGGCCTTTGGCCTGGATGTGGTGACCGATTTATGTGAGCGTCTGCTTGCCGGCGGTGCGCCCGGATTGCACTTCTACACCATGAACCAAAGCGCCCCTACTCTGGAGATCTGCCGCCGGCTCGGGCTGGTGGCATCGGCTACGGCGATGGTCAGCACAGGCGCTGCCGAGGCGGTTGCCCTCGCCTAAGCCCGGGCGTCGCCCCAGCGCAACGGGCTGGTGTCGTCGCCCCGGTACAGGGTGTCGCCGTGACGATCCACACAGTAGTCAGGCGAAACAATCATTTCGGTGAAGCGCATGTCTGCGGCGATGCGGGTGTACTCAAACAAAATGCTGCGAACCACCCGCGCGCCGGTGCGGATGTGGCTGCCGTGGCCAATCCAGCAAGGACCGGTGATGGTAGCGCCCGGCTCGATGCGAACGCTCGAGCCGATGTACACCGGCCCCTCAATCTTGATCTGGTCCCATGCCACCGAGGTATTCAGGCCGACCCAGACGCCGGGCCGCACCTGGCGCCCGGGCATGTTCATCTGCGCCACCTCGCCTCGCAGCACACGCTGTAGCACCGACCAGTAGTCGCTGACACGACCAATGTCGATCCAGTTGAAAGGGCGGTTTTGCACATAAAACGGCAGTTGTTGCGCCACCAGCTGTGGGAACAGCTGCGAGCCGATGTCGTACACCTGGCCCGGCGGAATCAGCGCCAGCGCAGCCGGCTCAAAAATGTAAATACCGGTGCTGGCCAGCGTCGAGCGGGCCTCAGCGGGCTTCGGCTTTTCCTGGAACGAGATGATGCGGCCATCGGTTTCCGCCAGCACGATGCCGTAGTTCGGTACATCGGCCAGCGGCACGTCCATGGCGACCAGGCTGGCCATCGCCCCTTTGGCCTTGTGCTCGGCCAGTGCTGCGGTGATGTCCAGGTCAATCAGCGCGTCGCCGCACAGCACCAACGTGGTCTCGTCAAAGAAGCCGCTGAAGTCCTGGATGCGGCGCATGCCACCTGCCGAGCCCATGGGCCGCGGCAGGACGTCGCCGTGGTCGCGCACGCCCTCGTAGCTGTAGCCGATCTGCACGCCCCAGCGGTGACCGTCACCAAAATACTCTTCAATCTTGTGGTGGTGCCAGGCCACGTTGACCATGATCTCTGTCACCCCGTGGCGGGCCAGGTGCTCGATCAGGTACTCCATCACCGGCTTGCCCAAAATCGGCACCATCGGTTTGGGCAGGTCGCGCGTCAACGGGCGCACCCGCGAACCCTGACCGGCGGCCAGAATCATCCCCTTCGCCATTGCTATCCTCCGTTGTCCACCGCCCAGGCGGCGTGT
>RFWA01000391.1 GCA_009922295.1 Betaproteobacteria bacterium | reverse complement strand
AAGTGGCCGTGTGAGACGTGCCCGCCCCCACTTCCATGTCGTAGGGCTGCAACAGGGCACAACCCTGGGCGTCCCAGTAGGACTGCAGGTTCAGAATAATTTGCTGGAAGGTCAACATGAGCGGTCGGGGTTCGGTACCGGCAGAACCCGGGGTTTGACAACAGACACACCGCGTCGGTGCGTAAATCTTGATTTTACGGGCGTTCCAAGTCGGCGACAGTGGCGAGCGCTAGCGTTTTCGCAAGTGCCGCCGCCAGCTCGCCAGCACCGTGGCCAAGCCGAGCAGCCAGTACGGCCACAGACCGAAGCGGGCCACCCACCAGGCGTAGGGGGTGAGGCCCGTACGGCCTTCGACCTCGCCCACCAGCACGCCGCGGGTATCACGAGGCAGGGTTTGCAACACCCGCGCTTGGTGGTCCACGATCGCCGTCACCCCCGTGTTGGTGGACAGCAGAAATGGGCGGGCAAATTCCAGCGCGCGCCAACGGGCAATTTGCAGGTGTTGGTCCATCGCCAAGCTGCCGCCAAACCACGCCAAATTGCTGAGATTGACCAACATGGTTGGGGCTTGAGCCGCATCGCGGAACTGCTGCGCCAACTCCTCTCCAAACAAATCCTCGTAACAGATATTGGCCGCAATCCTCTGCCCCTGCCAAAGAAAGGTCGGTTGACCGAGGCCACCACGGTTGAAATCACCCAGCGGAATGTTCATGAGCTCGGTAAACCATTTGAACCAGGGCGGAATGAACTCGCCGAAGGGGACCAAATGGTGCTTGTCGTAGCGCCACGGCCGATCCGCGCCTGGGCGCAGGCCGACCACTGAGTTGGTGTAACCCTCCTCAAAATTACCAAGAGGGATCCCAATCAGTGCCGCCTGGGCGCCGCTAGCGAATCGGTCTTTCAGCGCTGCCCAGTACCGGCTGGGCAGCTGATGCGGTAGCAATGGCAGCGCAGTTTCTGGCGCGACCACCAAGGCGGTTTGGGCTTGCCGCAACTGCTCGCCGTACCATTGCAGCGCCAAAGGCACGCCACTGCCTGACTCAAATTTTTCGTCCTGCGGAATATTGCCCTGGAGCAATGTGACCATGAGACGCCCACTGCTCTGCGTCCGGTCAGGGGCCAGCATCGGGCCAATCGTTGGCAGGCTGAGCACCAACAGCGCGCCGATCAGGTGGCCTCGACTTGGCCGCCATGATCTGTCTGCTGTCAGCTGGGCCAAAACCATGGCCAGCCAGGCGGCCAAAGCGCCTACACCGTACGCTCCCAGCCAGGGCGCATAGTTGGCTAATGGGCCATCTGGGTGCGCATAGGCCGTCGCACCCCAGCTAAAGCCGGTCAACCAAACACCACGGGCCAATTCAGCCAGAAGCCAGAGCGCCGAAAAAAGCGCAGCACTGTACCCAGGACTGAACGGGGCCAGGAACACGAAGGCGCCACAGGCCGCAGCGTAGTAGCTTGCAAGAAACGCTGCCAGAGCCAACACAGCCAACGCCGATGGCACAGCCGGGAGTCCGCCGTAGGTATGCATGGCGACGAAAGTCCAACCGAAAACCACCGACAACCAAGCGCAGGCGAACAGCCCGCCATACAGCAACCCTGCTCGCCAATTGGGCAAGGGCTGTTGGGCACAACGCCGCAGCAGCCACGCCAGGGCAGCCAGCGATACGAGCTCAAGCCACCAGACCGGCTGGCCCACGGTCAGCCCTTGTATTGACTGGCCCGCCAAGTCTGGCCAAGCCATGCTCAGCGCGTGCATCGAGCCGGCAGCTATCGCCAGCGCGACATTCAGGATGGACAGGCCTGTCGGCAGGCCCTGCCGTGGCGTGTTGACCGGGTGCGGCTGCCTGTCAGGCTGTGCGGGTCTCAAGCGGCGACACCTTGAACCATTTCACGGCACCACCTTTGGTATGCAGAACGACAAAGCTCAAGCCAGCGATATCGTGGCGCTCCCCGCGTTTGGGCACATGGCCCATTTCATGGGCGATCAGTCCGCCGACAGTGTCAAACTCTTCCTCCCGGTCACGGCTGACCAGCGTGACGCCAAAAGCATCGTTGACCCGCTCGATCGCCGTGTCACCGCTGACACGGTAGGTGCGGTCAGCAAGGCCAAAGATATCGCCCTCGTCTTCAGCGATGTCGAACTCATCCTCGATCTCGCCCACAATCTGCTCCAGCACGTCCTCAATGGTGATCAGACCCGCAACCCGGCCAAACTCATCAATCACAATGGCCAAATGGTTGCGGTTCCCGCGGAACTCTCGCAACAGGTCATTGAGACCCTTGGTTTCGGGGACAAACACCGCCGGTCGCAGCAATGCTCGGATATTGAGTTCAGGAGCCCGCTGTAGCTTGAGCAGGTCCTTGGCCATCAGGATTCCGATGATGTTCTCACGCTCACCGTCATAAACGGGGAAACGGGAGTGCGCGGTATCGATCACGACATGCAGCAATGCATCGTGAGGCTCGTCGATGTTCACCAGGTCCATGCGGGTCGCCGGAACCATGACGTCACCCGCCGTCATGTCGGCCATACGGATCACGCCTTCAAGCATGATCCGTGATTCTGCGCCAATGATGTTGTTCTCTTCGGCTTCCGCCAATGTTTCTATCAGTTCTGCCGTTGAGTCCGGACCCGGGTGAATAAATTCAGCCAGTTTTTGCAGGAACGTGCGCTTGTCTTCTCTGTCAGGAAAGCGTGCGGGGTGGGGGTCAGACACAAATAGTGGCGCAGGACATGCAGTTTTTGAACAGGCTCAAGGATAGCGGATTGTGACGACAGCGGGAAAAAAGACTGACGACAGTATGAATGCTGCTGTGCCGC
>RFWA01000040.1 GCA_009922295.1 Betaproteobacteria bacterium | reverse complement strand
GCATTGTTTTTATCGGCCCCAAGCACTACTCCATTGCCGCCATGGGCGACAAGATCGAGTCCAAAAAGCTGGCTGGAGCGGCTGGTGTCAACTGCATTCCAGGTGTGAACGATGCGATCGAGTCGGCAGAGCGTGCGGTTGAGATTGCGCGCGGCATTGGTTACCCGGTGATGATCAAGGCCAGTGCCGGCGGGGGTGGCAAGGGCCTGCGCGTGGCCGGGAACGACAAGGAGGCGCTAGAAGGCTTCACCAGCTGCCGCAATGAGGCCCGCAACAGCTTCGGCGACGACCGGGTGTTCATTGAAAAATTTGTCGAGGAGCCGCGTCACATCGAGATCCAGCTCATTGGCGACAGCCAGGGCAATGTGCTGTACCTGAACGAGCGCGAGTGCTCGATCCAGCGCCGTCATCAGAAGGTCATCGAGGAAGCGCCGAGCCCCTTCATCAGCGACGCCACCCGCAAAGCCATGGGCGAACAGGCCGTGGCCCTGGCCAAGGCGGTCAATTACCAAAGCGCGGGCACGGTCGAGTTTGTGGTCGGCAAGGACCAGAGCTTTTACTTTCTGGAGATGAACACCCGGCTTCAGGTGGAGCACCCGGTGACCGAATGCATCACCGGGCTGGACCTGGTGGAGCTGATGATTCGGGTCGCTGCGGGCGAAGCGCTGCCTTTGACGCAGGACCAGGTCAAGCGCGAGGGCTGGGCCATCGAATGCCGTATCAATGCCGAGGACCCGTTCCGCAACTTTTTGCCCTCCACTGGCCGCCTGGTTCGCTTCCAGCCACCCAGCGAGACCATGTTCGCCGCCGACACCAGCCAGTGGCAAGGGGTGCGGGTGGACACTGGCGTGCAGGACGGCGGCGAGATTCCCATGCACTACGACTCGATGATTGCCAAGCTCATCGTGCACGGGCATGACCGGCTCGACGCCATCGCCAAGATGCGAGAGGCGCTCAATGGCTTCGTCATCCGGGGCGTCTCCAGCAACATCCCGTTCCAGGCCGCGCTGCTGGCCCATCCGCGTTTTGTGGCGGGTGATTTCAACACCGGCTTCATCGCCGAGAACTACGGCCAGGGTTTCCGCGCCGAGGACGTGCCGCACGACGACCCTGACCTCTTGCTGGCGCTGGCCGCCTTTGTACACCGCAAGTACCGCAACCGTGCGGCCCAGATCAGCGGCCAGATGGCCGGCCATGAGCGCTCAATCACCGTGGGCACTCGCAGCTACAACATATGTAGCAATTACCGCTTGGGCGAGGTCAGGCTTAACGGCACTTGTAACGGTGTCCCACTCGCCGCCCAAGTGGAGCGTGGCGGACTGGCCACCGAGAACCCACTGGCCTTGCGGGTGTCGCACAACGGCACGCAGATCGACGCCTTGGTGCTGTCGCCGCGCGCCGCCCAATTGCACGCGCTGATGCCGTACAAGGCGCCGCCCGACATGAGCCGCTTTGTGCTGTCACCAATGCCTGGCCTGCTGGTCGAGGTGGCGGTGCAAGCTGGGCAGAAAGTGCAGGCCGGCGAGCGGGTCGCCGTGATCGAGGCGATGAAGATGGAGAATGTGCTGTTCGCCGCCGCCGACGGCGTGGTGAGCAAGGTGCTGGCGGCCAAGGGCGAGAGCCTGACGGTGGATCAGCCCATTGTTGAGTTTTCCTGAACCCGTTAGACCTTATGACAAGACCCTTTCAAGTGCTGGGCATCCAGCAAATCGCCATTGGCGGGCCCGACAAAAACCGCTTGCGGACCCTGTGGGTGGACATGCTGGGGCTGGATGTCACAGGCAACTTTCGCAGCGAACGCGAAAATGTGGACGAAGACATCTGCGCCATGGGGCAGGGCGTGCACCGGGTTGAGGTGGACCTGATGCAACCGCTGGACCCGGACAAAAAGCCGGCGGTGCACACCACGCCGCTCAACCATGTGGGGCTGTGGATTGATGACCTGCCGGCCGCAGTGGCCTGGTTGACCGCCCAAGGCGTGCGCTTTGCACCGGGCGGCATCCGCCAGGGTGCGGCGGGTTACGACATCTGCTTTTTGCACCCCAAATCGAATGAGCAGTTCCCGATTGCCGGTGAGGGCGTCCTGATCGAGCTGGTCCAGGCGCCGCCTGAGGTGGTGGCTGCGCTGCGATCAGCCTGAACCCGAAGCCGGCTGTGCGCCGCGCCGCTGGCGCGCTCGCTCCAGCACCGCCTCGATCACGGCACGCTTTTGATCCAGTACCGCTGGGTCGGTATGTTGTGAGTGCGCCGGCAGGTCAGCCAAGGTCGTATTGGCTTTTTCTTCAAGCCTTTTGTCGTTCTCAGCCCTCTCGCGGCTTGTTCTATAGCTATGAAATTGATAGCGATTCCGTGCCAGGTCGGCCTGCGGCTTCGACCAGGCTGCCCATCCGCTGGCGCCTGGGGTCGCGTTCTCCAGGCTAATGCAGTCGACCGGGCAAACCGGCAAGCACAAGGCGCAGCCGGTGCAATAGGGCTCGATCACGGTATGCATTCGCTTTTGGCTACCCAGAATGGCATCGGTCGGGCAGACCTTGATGCACAGGGTGCAGCCAATGCACCAGTTTTCGTCGATCACCGCAAGGAAGCGTGGCCCTTCCACGCCATGAGCCGCGTTCAGCGCTACCGGTGGGAGGCCGGTAGCTTCAGCCAGCCGCTGTACGCCTTGCGACCCGCCGGGGGGGCACTGGTTAATGCCTGCTGTCCCTGCGGCTACAGCCTGGGCATAGCCCGCGCAATCGGCGTAGCCACAGCGCGTGCATTGCGTCTGAGGCAACAGCGCCAGGATGGCGGCAGCAGCAGCCATCAGGCCTTGCGTGCGGCCTTTTTAGATGCCGGCTTTGTCGCGACCGCAGGCACTTGTGCCGATGGCTGAACCAGCGCATTGGTCAAAATGAAGGACTTCACCTCAGGGTACACGATGTCACGCCAGCGGCGGCCGCTGAAAATGCCATAGTGGCCAGCGCCCTTGGCTTCCAGGTGTTTTTTACGTGCATTGGGTACGCCGCTGCAAATGCTGTGTACGGCCTCGGTTTGGCCTGAGCCAGAAATGTCGTCAAGCTCGCCTTCTACTGAGAACAGCGCCGTGTTAGTGATGTCTTGCGGTCGAACGCGTTCCAGGTCGCCATTCACGCCTCGAACGTCCCAGGTGCCATTCACCAGAGAGTACTCCTGGAACACCACGCGGATGGTTTCCAAGTAATAAGAGGCATCCATGTCCAGGACCGCGTTGTACTCGTCATAAAACTTGCGGTGTGCCTCGGTGCTGGCGTCGTCACCCTTGATCAGGTCCTTGAAATAGTCGTAATGGCTTTTGGCGTGGTTGCTGGGGTTCATGGCCACAAAGCCTGAGTGCTGCAAAAAGCCAGGGTAAACACGACGGCCAGCGCCTGGGAAGTTGGTCGGAACACGGTAGATCACGTTATTTTCAAACCACTCGTAGCTCTTGTTCATCGCCAGATTATTCACAGCGGTCGGTGATTTGCGGGCGTCAATGGGGCCGCCCATCATGGTCATCGTCAGCGGCGTCAACTCGCCGCGAGTGGCCATCAGCGACACCGCGGCAAGAACGGGCACAGTGGGCTGGCACACACTGATCACATGGCAGTTGCCATAAGTGCCCTGCAGGTGGCGAATGAACTCCTGCACATAGTTGACGTAGTCGTCCAGATGAAATTCACCCTCTTCCAGGGGCACTAGGCGGGCATTTTTCCAGTCAGTGATGTAGACCTTGTGGTCCTTGAGCATGGTCTTGACTGTGTCACGCAACAGTGTGGCGTAGTGGCCTGACAAAGGTGCCACGATCAGCACCGCCGGTTGGCCTTTAAGTTTGGCCAGAGTGGCGGTGTCGTCGCTGAAACGTTTGAACCGGCGCAACTCGCAAAATGGCTTGGTGATTTCAATGCGTTCATGGATGGCCACCGCCACGCCGTCGACGTCGACGGTGCTCAGACCAAATTCAGGCTTTTCGTAATCTTTACCCAAGCGATGCATCAGGTCATAGCCGGCCGAAATGCGCTGTGCAAAGGGGTTTTGCCCAAACAGGCTCAGTGGGTTGCTGTAAACCTTGGCTGCCGATGCCGCAAGGTCAGCAAATGGCTCCATCAAAGAGCGTTGGGTTTCGTAGATTTGATACAGCACAGTAGGTTTGCTTTCAGAAAATGTTGCAGTGCAATATACCAGCTATCCAGGCCTTTGATTTAAGTTGGCCACTCCAATAGTGTTCACACCTGTGTAGGCGCCACACTCTGGAGGCTATTTCGGCAGCGGACCAGCGCCTTTAAGCACGCCACGCACCAAATTACGGCTGTGGACTCCAAAATTGCCCAATAGCTCGGCCACCACGCCATCCAATTTGGCGCGCTGGGCGCTGGTGCTGATGCCCTGGCGGCTCAGCTCTCCAGCCAGGTCAATGCCCGCCTCCTTGACGCCAAAGTCGAAGTTGGGGTCAGACACATAGCCGGCGGGCAGGGCTGCCACCAGGATGTCAGTGAGCTGGGGCCCCATGGCGTGCGACTGACGGCTGACCACATCCCGGGTGTACACATCGTTCCATGCTGGGTAGCTGGCGTCCCGATCGGTCTGCCGCAAGGCCTGGTCGACGGCCGTCGGTTGGCGGGCCCGGGCCGCGTTGTAAATCAACTGGTTTTGGTACTTCTCCAGTGCCAGATGACGGTTGGACAGCAACACAATCATCTCGTCTTTGAGTCGAGGCATGCCAGCCATCGCCAAGAGGTTGATGCCAATGAGCTTGGCCGTGCCATTGCCGGGCGACAGGCTGGCGTGGTAGGGCTGAGTCAGGTCCTGCAGGTAATGCAGTGCCATACCTGTAAAGCGCCAGCCCCAGTAAGGGTGGCCACTGCGAAAGGCCAGGGTAGCCAGCCCCGTGTACTGCTGTACCCGCCAAAGAGGGAAGGTTTTTTTGATGAAGGCTGCGGCCAGGTAAATCGCCTTGTCTTCATGGAAGAACCCCATGTGAAAGGGCGCTTGGGTCGAGTAATACAGTGCAGGGTTGCCAAAGGGCAGGGTACCAAATCCATAAACCTTGCCCCAGTCAGAGGGGCTGTCCTGCCACAGGTTGATGTCGAGCCCGTAGTCCGGCTCGTCAGTGGCAGAGGCCACAACATTCAGCGGCGACACCGTCGCGCCAACGGCTAGCCCAACAAAGCGGTAGCTTGAATTGGCTTGCTCGGGCAGCGTGTTCACCGCAGCGTGCGGCAAGAGGGTGCTCGCCTCGGGCGGTGGGCCCCAGGGATCGGGCTGTACATAAAGCGCAAACTTGCTGTTGGGTGCCACCCGCAGCGCGGTGAGAAAAGCCAGTCGACGCGCTTCGTCGTTACGCGCCGGGTTGGCTTTGAACGCTAGCGCGGCAGGGCGGGCGGGGTAAATATCAAGATGGGTACCGGCCCAAACCTCCTGGTTGGCTAACAGGCTCTCTATGGCTGCTTCCTGGTCCTTCAAAAAGACTTCCAATGGCTCCACCCGAACCGTAGCTGCCTGCCTGATCTCAGGAAAATCTTCAAACGCCCGGTAAGACGCGAAGGTATGGTTGCTCCACGCGCTGGCCTCGCTGGTCATCAGGGTGAGCATGGCGATCAGGTGCAGGGCGAAGCGGCGCATTGGCTAAATCTCCAGGTGCAGTGGCCTACTCCAGGGCGGGACATCACCCTAGAATAAGGCTTCCATCATAGCCACTGCCCATGCGCCGCCTGCGATCCGTCCTCTTGCTTTCGCTTATGTTGCTGGGGTTTGTGTCAGCCAGCTTGGCATGTCCTATCTGTGCGCCTGCGGATGCAGGGGCTACGTTGCGGCAACGCTTGCGTGCCGCGGATGTGGTGGTGCTGGCCGCCCCGGCGGCGGGCAACACATTCGTGGCCCAGCAACTGATCAAAGGCGGGGGGCCTCAGAGCCCGATCCGGCTGCCGCAGGGGGTTCCAGAGCTGGCCCAGGTGTCTTCGTTGGTGTTGCTCTACCGCAATGGCACAGCCGACTGGCAAAGCGCCGGCCCGTTGGCGCCCCAGCATGCGGATTGGGTCCGCAGACTCGTGGAGCTTACCGATGCGACTGACTTGACCCCCGCTCAATGGACGAGCCGTATTGCATCTTTTTTGCCAGAACTAGAAAGCCTTGAACCGCTTGTAGCCCAGGCTGCCTACGAAGAAACAGCCAGCGCGCCCTATGCCGTGCTACGGTCCGTTGCCCCGAGGCTCAATGCAGCGCGATTGCTCCGTTGGCTCGACACGCCCGCTTTGACCGCCCGGCGCCCCTTGTATGCCCTTTTGCTTGGATTTGCCGGCAGCCAGGCCAGCGCCGAGTCGTTGCAGCAGCGCATGGCTGGGCTGCGCAGCACAGGTGATGGGCCCACGCTATCGGCCATGATCGCCGCTTGGCTGGAACTTCGGGGCCCGGAGGGGGTGGCTTGGGTTGAGCGGCAGTACCTCAGCGGCCCATCGGCCCACGAAATGGGCGTCTCAGCCGCGTTATTGGCTCTGAGCGTGCATGGTGGCGACGGTCAGCGCGTAGGGCGCTCACGCGTGGTGCAGGCCTACCGCCACTTTGCGGCTCAGGCGACCCCCTGGCCAGGCTTGGTGGCGTCTGACCTGGGCAATTGGGAGCGATGGGAGTTTGGCCCGCTGTTTGCAGACTGGCTGGCCTCAGGCAAGCCCCAGGCCTTTGCCTCCCGCTATGCCATGGTCTTTTTCCTGATGCGCAGCCCCCGCCCTGAGGCGAGCACTGCGCTCGAATCACTACGCGCCGCCGGAGCGCTGTGAGTGGCCGTTAGTTTGGAAGCCAGCCAGGCTGATCACATCACTTTGGCGATTGCAGCGCAGACGTAATCGACATTCTTGCTGTTGAGCGCGGCAACGCACATACGGCCGGTGTCAGTGCCATACACGCCAAACTCAGCGCGCAGACGAATCATCTGGTCACGGCTCAGACCGGAGTAACTGAACATGCCGATCTGGCTGGTGATGAACGACATGTCCTGTTGCACACCTGCTGCCTTCAAGCCGTCGACCAGCTTTTGCCGCATGGCCTTGATTCGGGTGCGCATGCCCCCCAGCTCAGATTCCCACAGCGCTCGCCATTCTGGATTTGACAACACCGCTGCCACCACCGCGCCGCCATGGCTGGGTGGGCTGCTGTAGTTGGTACGGATCACGATTTTCAGCTGTGACAGCACGCGCGAGGCTTCGTCCTTGGTATCGCACAGCACGCTCAGAGCGCCTACGCGTTCACCATACAGGCTAAAGCTCTTGCTGAAGGAAGTTGACACAAAAAAGCTCATGCCTGCCGCAACAAATTTCTGCACCGCGGCGCCGTCTTCGGCCAGGCCGTAGCCGAAACCTTGGTAGGCCATGTCCAAAAAAGGCACCAGTGCGCGCGACTTGCAGAGGCTCACCACCTGGTCCCATTGGGCCGGCGTCATGTCATAGCCGGTCGGGTTATGGCAGCAGGCATGCAGAACGACGATGGTGCCCCCGGTTGCGGCGCTCAAGTCAGCCAGCATGCCATCAAAGTCAACACCGCGTTTGGCGGCGTCGTAGTAACGGTAGTTTTTAACCACAAACCCGGCGCTGCCAAACAGGGCGCGGTGGTTTTCCCAACTGGGATCGGAGATCAACACCTCGGCATTGGGACTGAGTTTTTTCAGGAAATCTGCCCCAATTTTCAGGCCACCCGTGCCGCCAATGGCTTGCACCGTGGCGATTCGACCCGATTGGACTGGCTCGCTGCTGGCGCCAAACACCAGCGCCTTGACGCCAGCGTCATAGGCGGCAATGCCATCAATGGGTAAATAGCCGCGGGCTGTTGGGGTCGCCATCATGGTCTGCTCAGCCGCTTGGACGCAGGCCAGCAGCGGTAGTTTTCCCTGGTCGTCGTAATAGACACCCACACCCAGGTTGACCTTGGCCGGGTTTGGGTCAGCAGCAAACTGCTCGTTCAGCCCCAGAATAGGGTCGCGAGGCGCCATTTCGACAGCAGAAAAGAAAGACATGCAGAGTCCTGTGCACTTGGGTTAGGGGAAGGCTCCAGCCAGCTGGCTGATTCGGTCCCTATTTTACGCAGCCCGGCCACACTGACCGGATGTGCTCTGACGCCTCGGCGTCCAGTGGCGCGATGCCAGCTTAGCGTTTGATAAATCGTTGTAGCACGGCGGTCGTCTCTGCGGGCATATTTACAAACATCAGGCCGACCTTGAAGCCATCTTCCGCATGGGTGTAAACACAGTGCGTCACCACCGCTGGCGCCGTGATGGTGACATTGCGGTCCGCGTCGATGGGCACCACGAAGCGGATAGTGCATTGTGTACGCGCCGGTGGATTCACCGGTGCGATGATGCCCAGTCCGCTGATGCTGACGTCCATGGTCCGGGTTTCCATGGCAGAGTTCTTGCCAAACTGCAACTGCGACATGCCGCGCAGCACGCGCCGCTCGTGTTGTCGCCGTTCATTTGGTTCAATTTCGTCAATTTGCATGGATCAGCCTGGTTCCAATAAAAGCCGGCAAGCCAGACATCTTGACTTTGTGCGGTTGGCACACATGAGAAGATCCGGTCAGGGCACACTATAGCCTGCACCACCTAGGCTGGCTAAGCGGCTTGCTTGCATTTTCACCTGAACCATCGTCGAGTCCTGATGTCTATTCCCCTTTCCCGTGCCTCTGATGTGCTGCCTGCAGACGTCGCTTCGGCGCCTTTGCCTGGAACTTTTGTGCGTTACCCCGGCTCCCCGTTTGAGCTCTACCAGCCCTACCCGCCGGCAGGCGACCAGCCCACGGCCATTGACCAACTGGTTGATGGCGTGCTCGATGGCGAGGTGTTCCAGACCCTGCTGGGCGTCACGGGCTCCGGCAAGACCTTCACCATGGCCAATGTGATCGCCCGGTTGGGCCGGCCGGCCATCGTGTTTGCCCCGAACAAGACCTTGGCGGCACAGCTGTACAGTGAATTTCGCGAGTTTTTCCCGAAAAATGCGGTGGAATATTTCGTCAGTTATTACGACTACTACCAGCCCGAGGCCTATGTGCCGCAGCGCGACCTGTTCATTGAGAAAGACTCGGCCATCAACGAGCACATCGAACAGATGCGCCTGAGTTGTACCAAGAGCGTGCTCGAGCGGCGCGATGTGGTCATCGTCGCCACCGTGTCGGCCATTTACGGTATCGGCCAGCCCGAGGCCTACCACCAGATGGTGATGACCCTTCGCAGTGGCGACAAGTTTGGGCAGCGCGACCTGATCGCCCAGCTGGTACGCATGCAATACCAACGCAATGACGTGGAGTTCGCCCGGGGCAAGTTTCGGGTGCGTGGCGACACCATTGACGTGTTCCCGGCCGAACACAGCGAAATGGCGATCCGGATCGAGCTGTTTGACGACGAGATTGAGTCCTTGCAGCTGTTTGATCCGCTCACCGGACGCATCCGGCAGAAGATTCCGCGCTTCACGGTCTACCCCAGCAGCCACTATGTGACCCCCCGCGAGCAGGTTTTGGCAGCAGTGGAAACCATCAAGACCGAGCTGTCCGACAGACTCAAAGAACTTGTGGGTATGGGCAAACTGGTGGAAGCGCAGCGGCTGGAGCAGCGCACCCGCTTTGACCTGGAAATGCTGTCCGAAGTGGGCCACTGCAAGGGTATCGAGAACTACAGCCGCCATCTGAGCGGGGCCCCGCCGGGCGCGCCGCCGGCAACCCTGACCGACTACCTGCCCAAGGACGCGCTGATGTTTCTGGACGAAAGCCACGTGCTGATCGGCCAATTTGGCGGTATGTACAACGGCGACCGGGCTCGTAAGACGACCCTGGTGGAGTATGGTTTTAGGTTGCCGAGTGCGCTGGACAACCGACCGCTCAAGTTTGATGAGTTCGAGGCCCGCATGCGTCAGGCGATTTTTGTCTCGGCTACCCCGGCGCAGTGGGAAAAAGACCATGCCGGCCAGGTGGTCGAGCAGTTGGTCCGCCCGACCGGCTTGGTCGATCCGGAGGTGGAGGTGCGCCCGGCAACGCGACAGGTGGACGATGTGTTGCAGGAGATCCGGATCCGGGTCGAGAAGCATGAGCGGGTGCTGATCACGACCTTGACCAAGCGCATGGCCGAGCAACTGACCGACTACCTGTCCGACAACGGCGTCAAGGTGCGCTACCTGCACAGCGATGTCGACACGGTCGAAAGGGTGGAAATCTTGCGCGACCTGCGCTTGGGCACCTTCGACGTGTTGGTCGGCATCAACCTGCTGCGGGAGGGCCTTGACATTCCCGAGGTCAGCTTGGTGGCCATTCTGGACGCCGACAAAGAGGGCTTCTTGCGCTCCGAACGCTCACTGATCCAGACCATTGGCCGTGCCGCACGCAACCTCAACGGGCGTGCCATCCTGTATGCCGACCGAATCACTGAGTCCATGAAAAAAGCCATGGGTGAGACCGAGCGTCGCCGTGCGCGGCAGGTCACCCATAACGAAGCCCATGGCATCACGCCACGCAGCATCGTCAAGCAGGTGCGAGACCTGATTGACGGCGTTTACAGTGAGAAGGCCGGCAAGGAAGCCGAAAAGCTTGAGCGGGACTCCCTTCAACGTGCGCAGGTGGAGGATATGAGCGAGAAGGATATCGCGCGGGAAATCAAGCGGCTCGAGAAGCTCATGATGGAGCATGCGCGCAACCTGGAGTTCGAAAAAGCGGCACGGGTGCGGGACCAATTGGCGTTATTGAAGCAACAGGCCTTCGGCGCGCCGGGTAGCGACAACGTTGTCTTGCTCGCCACCGCGGCGACCACACGCAGATTGTGACCGGTCAGTCTAGGTACCCGAGCAAATCACTTGGTTTATGGCTATACTTGAACTGTTTAGTCAACCAAGTCACTCTCAAGGAGTTTGTGATGCGCCTCACCACCAAAGGCCGTTTTGCGGTCACAGCGATGATCGACCTGGGCCTTCGCCAAAATAGCGGCCCTGTCACCTTGGCGGCGATCAGCCAGCGCCAACAGATCTCGCTGTCCTACCTGGAGCAATTGTTCGGAAAGCTTCGCCGGCATGAGCTGGTCGAGTCGACTCGTGGCCCCGGGGGCGGCTACACCCTGGCGCGCAGCCCGACGGAGATCACGGTGGCCGACATTATTTTGTCGGTTGATGAACCGCTAGACGCCACACAATGCGGCGGTAAGGAAAATTGTCTGGGCGAAGGCGCGCGTTGTATGACGCACGACCTGTGGGCCTCGCTCAATGTGCGCATGGTGGAATTTTTGGACTCGGTCAGCCTGCAGAAACTGGTGGATGACCAACTGGCCAAAGGGCTGCAGGTTGAGGATAAGCCCACCCTCAAGCGTGCCATTTCCAGCATGCCCGTCGTGAAACCGGTCCGCATCAACGCGCCTAATTCCGTGTTTGCGCTGGGTAATATCTTCAACAAGACCTAATTTTTCTCACTGCATTCTGAACATGGACACGACCCCGCATTTTCCGATTTACATGGACTACAGCGCCACCAACCCCTGCGATGAGCGGGTGGTGGATGCCATGATTCCCTGGTTGCGTCAGCATTTTGGCAACCCCGCATCGCGCAGCCACGCCTGGGGGTGGGAAGCCGAGGCCGCTGTGGAACAGGCTCGCGAACAAGTCGCCGCCCTGATCGGCGCCGATCCGCGAGAAATCGTTTGGACCTCGGGAGCCACTGAGTCCAACAACCTCGCGATCAAGGGTGCAGCCGGCTTCTACAAGACCAAGGGACGCCACATCATCACCGTCAAGACCGAGCACAAGGCTGTGCTCGATACCTGCCGCGAACTTGAGCGACAAGGCTTTGAAGTCAGCTACTTGGATGTACAGGCCGACGGCCTGGTCGACCTGGAAGTGTTCAAGGCAGCGATCCGTCCCGACACCATCTTGGCCAGCGTGATGTTTGTGAACAACGAAATCGGTGTCATTCAAGACATCGCGGCCCTTGGCGCCATTTGCCGTGAGAAGGGCGTGGTGTTTCATGTCGATGCCGCACAGGCCACGGGCCGCGTGGAGATCGACCTGATCAACCTGCCGGTGGACCTGATGAGTCTGACCGCACACAAGACCTATGGCCCCAAGGGTATTGGGGCCCTGTTCGTACGACGCAAGCCCCGGGTTCGGATCGAGGCGCAAATGCACGGTGGTGGCCACGAGCGCGGCATGCGTTCTGGCACGCTGCCCACCCACCAGATCGTTGGCATGGGCGAGGCCTATCGGATTGCCCGCGCCGACATGGCCTCAGAAAACCAGCGTATCCGCGGCCTGCACCAGCGCATGCTGGATGGATTGAAGGATGTTGAACAGGTCTTTATCAACGGCCACTTGGAGCGCCGTGTGCCGCACAACCTCAACATGAGCTTTAACTATGTTGAGGGTGAGTCGCTTATCATGGGTATCAAGGGGCTGGCAGTCTCCAGCGGCTCGGCCTGCACCTCGGCCAGTCTGGAGCCGAGCTACGTGTTGCGCGCCTTGGGGCGCAGCGATGAACTGGCCCACAGCAGCCTGCGCATGACCATCGGCCGCTATACGACCGAGGCCGAAATCGACTATGCCATCGAGACC
>RFWA01000390.1 GCA_009922295.1 Betaproteobacteria bacterium | reverse complement strand
CAGCCAGGCGCCAGAGTGGCAGCAGGCCGCACTGGTGCCCATGTTTGCCCTGTTTTACGTGGTGCTGGCACCCTTTGTCGGGGCGTTCGCCGATTCCATGCCCAAAGGCCGGGTCATGCTCCTGAGCAATTTCGTCAAAATTGCGGGTTGCCTGCTGATGTTGTTCGGCACCCACCCGCTGATGGCCTATGCCATTGTCGGCTTGGGTGCGGCGGCCTATTCGCCCGCCAAGTACGGCATCCTGACCGAGCTGCTGCCAGCCTCGCAACTGGTCAAGGCCAACGGCTGGATCGAGGGCCTGACCATTGCTTCCATCATTTTGGGCGTGCTGTTGGGTGGGCAACTGGTGGGGCCCATGCTGTCACCCAAGCTCTTGTCGTTTGATTTTCCATTCATCACCACCAGCATTGACACGGCGCCAGAGGCAGCTATTCTGGTGCTGATCTTTGTTTATTTCTCGGCTGCCTGGTTCAACACGCACATTCCGCTGACCGGGGCGCAGATGCGGCCCATGCCCAGGCGGCTGATCACCCTGCTGCCCGATTTCTGGGCATGCAACACCCTGCTCTGGCGCGACCGGCTCGGCCAGATTTCCCTGGCCGCCACCACTTTAATCTGGGGTGTAGCCGGCAATCTCCGCTTCATCGTGCTCGCTTGGGCCGCGGCGGCGCTAGGTTATTCAGTCACCCAAGCCTCTACGCTGCAGGGTGTGGTGGCGATCGGCATGGCGGTGGGCGCGGTAGTGGCTTCCATGCGCATGCGCCTGGAGGACGGGCCGCGGGTCATTACCCTAGGCATCGGCATGGGCCTGCTGATCATCATGCTGATTTTTATTGACAACGTCTGGCTGGCCGCGCCCTTTTTGATCTTGCTGGGCGCACTGGGCGGCTTTTTGGTGGTCCCCATGAACGCCCTGCTGCAGCATCGCGGGCACAACCTGATGGGAGCCGGGCGCTCGATCGCGGTGCAGAATTTCAATGAGCAGGCTTGCATACTGGCATTGGGTGCTGCCTACAGTTTTTCTACCGGCATGGGCTTGCCCACCTTTGGCGCCATCACGGCGTTTGGCTTGGTCATTGCCAGCGTGATGTGGATGATCAAGCGTTGGCATGCCCGCAACTGCGTGGTGCACAAGGACGACATCGATCGACTGATCGCCATTGCCCGCAATGACAACCTGCACGGCTGATGCCCGCTAGGGCCCTGGCTGTTGCCGCGCTGCTGTTCAATGCGCTGGTGTTTGGCATGCTGTGGTGGCCTTTTCGGGCGCTACAAAGCCAGGGGCTGCACCCCCTGTGGGCCACAGCCATCATCTATGTGATTGGCCTGGTGGGCTTGTTGGCACTGCTGCCGCAAGCCTGGCGCGGTCTGTTCCGCCATCCTTTGCTGTGGCTGCTCGTGCTGGCCGCCGGCATGACCAATGTGGGCTTCAATTGGTCGGTCACGGTGGGTGATGTGGTGCGCGCCGTGCTGCTGTTTTATCTGATGCCGGCCTGGGTGGTGTTGCTGGCCTGGCCGCTGCTTGGCGAGCGGCCAACGGCGGGCAGTTTGCTGCGGCTGTTGCTGGCGCTGGGCGGCGTGGTGCTGGTGCTCAAGACGCCAGGCTCGCCCTGGCCGCTGCCCGAAAGCCTGGCTGACTGGCTGGCACTGATGGGCGGATTCTGCTTTGCCCTGACCAATGTGCTTTTGCGCAAGTTGAACCACACCCCGGAAGGTGCCCGCATGCTGGCCATGTTCATTGGCGGCGCGGTGATGTCGTCGGCAGTCGCCACACTGGGCCTGCAGCTCGGCGTGGTGCCTGCCGCCACCCTGACCGGCACGGCCTGGCTGGGACTGGCCCTGGCCTTGAGCCTGGCGCTGCTGGCGGGCAACCTGGCGTTGCAATTCGGCGCTGCGCGCCTGAGTGCCAGCAGCACATCGATCATCATGCTGTCAGAAGTGGTGGTGGCCAGCGTGTCGTCGGTGCTGCTCGGGGCCGGCAGCCTGTCGGCCCAGACATTGGCCGGCGGCGCCCTGATTTTGCTGGCCTCGCTGTTGGCGGTGCTGCCGTTCAGAGGCATGCCGGACCCGGCGCTGTGAGCGCTGCTGCAACGTGCGACACTCGGTTTTTTGAGTCCCAGCAGGAGATGTCATGCCCACTGTCTACGATTTTCAAGCCCAGCAAATCACCGGCCAACCGGTTGACTTGAGCCAGAACAAGGGCCAGGTGATGCTGATCGTGAACACCGCCAGTGCCTGCGGCTTCACACCGCAGTTTGCCGGCCTGGAAACACTGCACAAGACCTATGGTGAACGCGGCCTGGTGGTGCTGGGCTTCCCCTGCAACCAGTTTGGCGGTCAGGATCCGGCCAGCAACGACAAGATTGCCGAGTTTTGCCAGCTGAATTACGGCGTCAGTTTCCCTATGATGGCCAAGGTCGATGTCAACGGCGCTGACGCTCACCCGCTTTACCAGTGGCTGTGCGCTGAAGCGCCCGGCCTGCTGGGCACCAAGGCGATCAAGTGGAACTTCACCAAGTTCCTGGTGGGCAAGGATGGCCAAGTGCTTAAGCGCTACGCACCGACCGACACCCCGGCCAGCTTGGCCAAGGACATCGTGGCGGCGCTGGCTGCCTAAAGCCGCGCCCGCCCGTGCTACCTTAACGCCGGGACTGGCGCATCAGCTCCGCCGCCTGGCGCAGGCTGTCAGCGGTGCTGTCCCAGCCCATGCAGGCGTCGGTGATCGACACGCCGTAGCGCAGGTCTTGCACCCGGCCCAGTTTCTGGTTGCCCTCGAACAGGTGAGACTCCAGCATCACGCCCTTGATGGCGCGGTTGCCGTCGGCCACCTGGTGCATCACGTCGCGCA
>RFWA01000389.1 GCA_009922295.1 Betaproteobacteria bacterium | reverse complement strand
GGAGCTCGCCACGCGCACGGATGCGCTTGCCCGGCGCCAGTGCCTGCTGCTGTGACGGGTAGAAGCTGAAGAACCGCAGCGTGCAGGTGTCGGAGCCGTCGTCCACCGTCACCAGCAGCTGGCGGCGCGGCCGCAGCGAGACCTCATTGGCGGTCACCGTGGCCTCGATTTGAACCACGTCACCGTCGCGTGCCTCACTGAGGCGGGTGATTTGGGTCTCGTCCTCGTAGCGCAGCGGCAGGTGCAGGGCCAGGTCGATATCGCGCCGCAAGCCGAGCTTGAGCAGGGCTTTTTGTGGGCCAGTCAGCGGTCGGGCTGGGCTGGGGGGCGACACATCGGCAGTCATCCCGGCATTGTGTCGCATGGCACGACTGGCGCACGCTGCAGCACCGGCTGGCATGCCTAATTACTTTGTGGCCCGCGGTCAGCCGCTGGCTCGGGCCCTAGACTTCAAAATCGACGACCCGGCGCTCCGTCTGAGCCTCAGCGACAAATGGAACGATGGCCTGGTGCAGCGGGTGCACCTGGTAGCCCTGTAGCGCCTCGAGGCTAGCAAACTCCGAGTACAGCGTGATGTCGCTGCTGCTGTCCGTCACCACCACGTTGATGCCGAGTTCGATGTGCAGCAATCCGGGAATCTGACCGCGCAAGGCCTCAATCTTCGCCTTTATAAGGCGGGCATTGCTGGCTTTGTCGTTGCCATGCGCTGAGTCCTTCAATCGCCAAAAAACAATGTGTTTGATCATGGTTCGTCGTCCTTTGTTAGAAGCTGCCCGGATAGGCACCACCATCGGCCAGGATGTTCTGTCCGGTGATGTAACTCGCATGCTGACTGCAGATAAAGGCGCAAATGGCGCCAAACTCTTCCGTCGTTCCCAAGCGGCCGGCGGGAATGGATTGGCGCCGCCGCTCCAGCACCAAGTCGATGGTCTGTCCAGGCTTCTGCGCGGCTGCTTCGACCGTCTTTCTCAGCCGGTCGGTGTCAAAGGCGCCGGGCAGCAGGTTGTTGATGGTGACGTTGGCCTGGGCCAATGGACTGCGGGCCAGTCCGGCCACGAAGCCGGTCAACCCGCTTCGGGCGCCACTGCTCAGCCCAAGGTTGTCGATCGGCGCCTTGACGGTGGTCGATGTGATGTTGATGATCCGGCCAAACCGGCGAGCAGCCATACCATCCACGGTGGCCTTGATCAATTCGATCGGCGTCAGCATATTGGCATCAACGGCGGCGATCCAGTCGTCGCGTTGCCAATCGCGAAAGTCACCCGGCGGCGGTCCACCCGCGTTGGTGATCACGATGTCGAAATTGGTGCCCGGCCCGCCCGCTTGGGCAAACACAGCAGCGCGCCCGGCGCCCGAGGTGATGTCGGCGGCCACACCGATGACCCGTTGTGCCAAGGCATCCACCCGCAACCCTTGCAGTCGCTGCACGGCCAACAGCAAAGGTACCTCGGTCCGTGCGACCACCACCACGCTGACGCCCTCTCGCACCAGAGCCTCCGCGCAGCCGTAGCCCAAACCCTTGCTGGCCCCACACACCAGGGCCCACCGGCCTTTGATACCCAAATCCATGACTCATCTCCCCTTCTTCACAAGAAACACATTCTCTTGCACTTGGCCCAACATCCACCACTGACAACGCTAAGAATTCAATCGCTTCCTGGCGCGCACGGGTTGCTCATCGCTGGCAAGCTGCTGCAATTGCTCCGGTCCGTGAAACGGGTACAAATCTTGAGACTCCAGCACCAGAAGGCGATCGTTGATTTTGCGCAAGAAGCCAAAGGCCACCGCCTGCTCACGCGCCGGGATATCGAGCAACATGGCTTCATGAACCAGCAAGCTCAATTCATTGCAGTCGCGGGCAAGTTCCAGACCGGCTGGCGTCAGGGTGACCATCACCGTACGGTTGTCCTGTCTGGAGCGCCGCCGCCTGATGAGCCGCTTTTTGTGCAGGCCCTGCAACTGGCTTGATATGGTGGACTGCGGCAGGACCATCAGTTCACCCAACTCGCCCGTGCGCAATTCTTTTTTTTCGAGCAGCAAGACCAGGATCCGGGCTGAAAAATGATTCAGGTCATGCTCTCGAAAATGCCGGTTACCAATGGTCGCCACCCGTGCGCTGGCCACGTGCACCAGAAAAGTCAGCCGATCGGCCAAAGCCACCGCCGGCTGCGCGGCGGCGGCTGGCGCGGGCTTTGCCATCGCTGGCGTCCGGGTGGCCATGATCAGGCCGGCTGGTCCGGGCCACCCGAAGGCGCCATGAAACCGGCGACCATCTTGTGGAAATGCTGGACCGCTGGCTCGTTGCGGCCAATCGTGAACGCGGTGTTGGCGCCCGACTTGAGTCCAGCCTGAACGCCAGCACCGATCACATAATCTTCGTCGCGTACTGCCTGCAAGACGATCTGGCTGAAAGCCTCGGTGGCCTGCTTCTCTTGCTCAGTCACCGGTCGTTTGGCCGCCAATACGGATTGCCGGGTCACGGTCGAATCAGGGGTAGGTCCGGGGAAAACCTGACTGACCAGACAGTGGTCTCCCAGCACGCCCGATATGGCCAAGTTGGGAAAGCCAAGATGAATGCGGCGAATATGGGTTTCCGGCTCCCATTGGACCTCAGGTGTGCCGGGCAGGTCAGCCAAACTGCGCCGTCCGAACACGATCCGCTGGTGCGGGCCGTAGGTGTCGTGCAATGTGAGGTTGCCAATGGTGAATTTACCAACCGTGTTGACGTGCACCGTGTTGTGATGATACGACTCCAGGTAACCCTCCCAAGCCACTTTCCAGCTCGGTCCAGGTATGTCACGCTGATCGTAGAGATACCAGCGGTCCAGGTTAAGGGTGTCCAGCTGCGT